>CAKKSJ010000021.1 GCA_919902965.1 Burkholderiales bacterium | reverse complement strand
TGGCGAAAGTCTTGGCGGTGTCGAGGAACTGAAAGCTGTAGGTGCCGTAAATGCCTTCGCCGGCCGTCTTCAGTTTCTGGTGGCGTTCGATGGCGTCGCGTTGGCGCAGAATCGCGCCTTTGCTGGCTTTCTTGTATCCCGGGCGTCCCGGCTCGAGCTTTTCCAGGACGACGGATTTCGCGTCGATGATTACATTGTAGATAGGGGCGCTGTCGGTCACGGCGGTTGGCTCCTAATAAATCTCGGGGACGAAGTTCTGGATTTCCAGCGGCGGGCGCGCATAGCCCTCGCGCAATTCTGGCTTGCGCTTGGGAAGTACCATTTTTTTCGGCGCCACGTCCTTGTAGGGCAGCAGGGTCAGCAGGTGGGCAATGCAGTTCAGGTGGGCGCGCTTCTTGTCATCCGAATTGACCACATACCACCTGGCATGATCGATATCGGTGTGTACGAGCATGTCGTCCTTGGCGCGCGAGTAGGCCTGCCAGCGATTGCGTGATTCCACGTCCATCGGCGACAGCTTCCAGCGCTTGGTCGGATCCTCGACCCTGGATTTGAAGCGGGCTTCCTGTTCCTTGTCGCTGACTGAAAACCAGTATTTCACTATGGTGATGCCGGAACGCACCAGCATGCGCTCGTAGGCGGGGCAGGAACGCACGAACTCCCAGTATTCCGCTTCGGTGCAAAAGCCCATTACGCGCTCGACCCCGGCGCGGTTGTACCAGGAGCGGTCGAACAGCGTCATCTCGCCTGCCGCCGGCAGTTCGGCGACGTAGCGCTGGAAATACCACTGGGTCTTCTGGCGCTCGGTCGGCGTGCCCAGCGCCACCACGCGGCAGGCGCGCGGGTTGAGCGGTTCGATGATCCGCTTGATCACGCCGCCCTTGCCGGCGGCATCGCGGCCCTCGAACAGCAGCACCACCTTGCGGCCTTCGCTCTTGACCCACTCCTGCAGCTTGACCAGCTCTATATGCAGGCGGCGCAGCTCGCGCGCGTAGAACTTGTTGCGTGCCTTCTTCTTTACCTTGGGATCGCTGAGCGGACTCGGCTTCAGCATCTCGGGAACTTCTGCGCCCAGCTTCAATTTAGTCTTTTTGATTTTCCCGGAAGCGGGTTTCTTGGCCTTGGACTTCTTCTGTTTGCCCATGAGGTTTCATCCTAATTTAGCGGTAGGATCACGGCCGGCCCCGTAGGAGGGCGCAGGCCCTGGAAATTCGGTACGCGCGATACAAGTCTATTCCAAATAAACGGCAACTGGAAGCTTCTCCGCACATTCCGGCTTGGCGCTGTAGAGCTTAGATCAAGTCCATTCCCTTGAGCACTGACCGCATAACCGCCGCTGCCACGACCGCGCTGATCTGTGCGCCGGTGTTGACGCCGTTCGCGTGCAGCAGCAGGTGGTTTTCCGTGTCGTATATCTGAGCCTGCGCCAGTATGGCGACTCCTTCGTTTGGCCCAAGCTCATGGCCGGCGGCCCGCTGCCGCGCGCAGGGCCTGGGGCAAGGCCTCCTCGAATACATCGAGATCGGACGGCAAGCCCGCACTCACGCGGATGCAGCGGTCAAGCGGGCTGACTCCAGGCATGCGCACGAACACGTCGCGGGCGATCAACTCGGAGAGCACGCGCCGGGCAAATGCGCCGTCATTGCAGCAATCGATGGCGACGAAGTTCGCAGCCGATGGGAGCGGCCGCAGGCGATTGGCCAGTGCGATCGTCGCGATGCGCGCGCGGGCAGCCGCAACCTGCGCGACAACGCCGGCAAGATGCGCTGTGTCCTGCAGCGATGCGAGGGCGCCAACTTGTGCGATGCGGTTCACGCCGAAATGGTTGCGGATCTTGTCGAAGCTCTTGATCAGTTCGGCCTCGCCTATGGCATAGCCGATCCGTGCGCCAGCCATCCCGTGCGCCTTCGAGAAGGTTCGAAAGCGCAGAACCTGGGGATTGGAGATATCGATCGCAGGCGTTGTTCCAGGCGGAGCGAATTCCGAATAGGCCTCGTCGAGGCAGAGCACCGAACCCTCAGGGACGTTGTCGATCAGCCACTGGACCGTCCCGGCATCCCAGCATGAAGCCATCGGGTTGTCCGGGTTGGCGAAGAAGATCAGGCGCGCCGCCTCGCGCGTCGCAAGCTCGATGAGCGCCGCCGGATCCTCGCGATCATCGCGGTAGGGAGCCAAGGCGAGGCAACCACCATATCCTGTCACATGGAAGTTGAAGGTCGGATAAGCGCCGAGTGAGGTCGCCACGGCGACACCGGGATCGACGCATAGACGAACGGTGTAGCCGAGCAGCCCGTCGATGCCCTCTCCCACGACAATGTTCTGCGGACCCACGCCGTGGAATGCAGCCAGCGCCTGCTTCAGATCGTGGTTTTCCGGATCGGCGTATTTCCACACCTCGGTTGCGGCTTGCTGCATCGCCTCCACAGCCCGCGGCGAGGGGCCAAACACGCTCTCGTTGGCACCAATCCTTGCGCGGAACTTTCGACCGCGCGCACGCTCCTGGGTCTCAGGCCCGACAAACGGAACCACAGAGGAAAGACGTTCGACAGTCGGGGTAAAGTGCATGTTCATTCATCCTTTTTTCCACTGGACTTGCTCCGATCTGCCTCCCGCCGGAGCTGCGTAGCGGTGCGCAATCAAGATGGGATGGATTGTGCGCAATATGGCGGGTTCACACAGGGGATTGCGGCGCGCCATGAAACCGTTCCGGGTTCGCGGCCGGATTGATACGCCTGCTGCTTAAATCAACCCCATCCCTTTGAGCACCGACAGCATCACTGCCGCGGCCACGACCGAGCCGATCTGCCCGCCGGTGTTGACGCCTGCGGCGTGCATCAGCAGGTGGTTCTTCTTGTCGTAGCGTTGCCCCTGCGCCTGTACCACTCGCGCCGCCATCGGAAACGCCGAAATGCCTGCCGCGCCGATCAGCGGGTTGACCTTGCCGCCGGTCAGCTTGCACACAATCTTGCCGAAGACCACGCCGGCGATGGTATCGGTGCAGATCGCAACAAAGCCCATGCCGAAAATCATCAGCGTCTGCGGTTTGAGGAAGGCGTGGCCTTCCATGGTGCCGCCTATCGCCAGGCCCAGAAACAGGGTGACGATATTGGCGATCTCGTTTTCAGAGGCTTTGGTCAGACGCGCCACCACGCCGCATTCACGCATGAAATTGCCGAGCATGATGGTTCCCATCAAAGGCAGACCCTTGGGGGCGAGCAATCCTGTGACCAGCGTGACGACGATGGGGAAAAGCAGCTTGGTCTGGGTCGAAACTGAGCGCTTGATCGGCGCCATTCTGACTACCCGCTCCGCCGGCGTGGTCAGCGCCCGCATGATCGGCGGCTGGATGATCGGAACCAGTGCCATGTAGGAATACGCGGCCACCGAGATCGGCGCGAGCAGTTGCGGCGCGTACTGCGAAGCCACGTAAATGGCGGTAGGCCCGTCGCAGGCGCCGATGACGGCGATGCTGACCGCCTCCAGTGCCGGAAAGCCCAGCGCGAGGGCCAGCAGCAGCGTCAGGAATATACCGAACTGTCCGGCCGCGCCGAACAGCAGCATTTTCGGATTTTCCAGCAGCGCGCCGAAGTCGATCATGGCGCCGATGCCGACAAAAATCAGCAGGGGAAAGAGCTCGTTGGAAATTCCCATGTCGTAGAGAATCCGCAGCAAGCCGCCGGTTTCCATCAGATCGGAGAGCGGTATGTTGACCAGCATGCAGCCGAAGCCGATGGGCACGAGCAGCAGCGGCTCGACTTCCTTTTTCACGCCCAGATAAAGCAGGGTCGCGGCGATCAGCAGCATGATCACGTTGGGTCCGCCGGAAGTGAACAGATAGCTGGTGCCGGCCCACAACCCGGACAGTCCTTGCAATACGGTGTCGAGCATTATGTTTTTCCTGTCCGGGCTTTGCGTCGAGCTGGTAGGAACCGTGATCAGGCGAGTCGCCTGAAACAGCTTTCGATCTATTTTTTGTCGGTGCTATCCGCTTTGGCGGCCAGTGGAAAGACCTTCTTCAGCAGGTCCATCACCAGGCCGAGTATCCACAGGGTAAGAAAGGTCCCGCCCATGCCGACGATCATCATGGTGAGTCCGAAACTCCATTTCGCGTTGTCCATGCGGTGCTTTCAGAGTGTTTAAGGCGCGAACGCGCGCCTACACGCGTTAGATGATAATCGCCAGGCCCTGGCCTACGCCTATGCACAGGCTGACCGCGGCGTAGCGGCCGTTCATGCGCTCGAGCTGACGCGCCACGGTCAGCGCGAGGCGCGCGCCCGAGGCGCCGAGCGGATGGCCGATGGCAATCGCGCCGCCGTTCGGATTGATGCGCGGGTCCTTGTGGTCGAGCTTGAGCACGTTAAGGCAGGCCAGCACCTGGCTGGCGAAGGCCTCGTTGATTTCGATGATGTCCAGGTCCGAGAGCTTGAGCCCGGCGCGCGCGCAGGCAAGCGGAATGGCGAACGCCGGGCCTACGCCCATGATGCGCGGCTCGACTGCGGCCGAGGCGCCGGCGAGAATGCGTACCATCGGTTTCTTGCCGTTCTTCTCGCCCCATTTCAGACTCCCCAGCACCATTGCTGCGGCGCCATCGTTGACACCCGAGGCGTTGCCGGCGGTGACGATGCCGCCTTCGAACAGCGGCTTCAGCTTGGCCAGCGATTCCATCGTAGCGTCGCGGCGCGGATGCTCGTCCACCTCGACCATGACCGGTGCTGCGTCTTTCTTTTTCGTCGGCAGGGCGATCGGGAGGATCTCGCCCTTGTAAAAGCCCTCGGACTCCGCCTTGACGTATTTCATCTGCGAGGCGTACGCGAACTCGTCGGCCTGTTCGCGCGACACGCTGAAATCCTTGGCCACGTTGTCGCCGGTTTCGGGCATCGAGTGGTTGCCGAACTGCTTGGCGAATTTCGGGTTGGTGAAGCGCGTGCCTATGGTGGTGTCGAACATTTTCACGTCGCGCGAGTAGGCGGATTCGGACTTGCCCAGTACGTAAGGCGCGCGCGACATGCTTTCCACGCCGCCGGCGATGTACAGTTCGCCCTCGCCGCAGCTGATGGCGCGGGCGGCGTCGAGCGTCGCCTGCAGGCCGCTCGCGCACAGGCGGTTGACCGTGGCGCCCGGGGTCGTCGGCGGCAGGCCGGCAAGCAGGGCGGCAAAGCGCGCGACATTGCGGCAGTCCTCGCCCGCCTGGTTGACGTCGCCGAGCAGCACGTCGCTGATATCCTCCGGCTTGACGCCTGCCTTCTTGACTACCGCGGCGATGACCGTTGCGGCGAGATCGTCCGGACGCACAGCGGCGAGTTTGCCGGCGTGGCGGCCGAATGGAGAGCGTAGTCCATCATAGATATAGGCGTCCAGCATGTGTGCAATCTCCTGAATCTAGAAGTGGTTGGCAGGATTGTTATGAAAAAATGGGAATTTGCAGTAATTTTACCTGCAATCCGCGTTGCCGGCACCGGCGGCTCGCATGAACTCCTTGCCAGCAGACGCGCCCGGGACGATACTTCCGGAAACGGACGACTTAGGGCTCATTACAAAATGAGGGGATATATCCCCTCATGCTCCCCTGAGCCAGGGGCCATTTCGGTAATTCTGAAATGGCCTCTTAATGCAGGCCCAAATAAATCTGAGAGAGGGTTTTTTTTGGAGGAGTGCAGACAGCCATGTACAAGAAAATCCTGATGGCGTTCAACGGATCGCGTGAGGGGCGCTCTGCCTTGCTCGAGAGCGCCGAGATCGCGGAATTCATCAAGGCGGAAACGCATCTGCTGGCGGTGGCGGGGATGCCGCCGAGCCTGTTCCTGACCGAGGGCTTTCTGCCCGAGGAACTGCTCGAAGAAGAGAAGAAGCGCACCCAGGAAATCCTCGACGAAGGGATCAGATTGCTCAAGGAGCAGGGCTTCAACACGACCGGCCACCTGACCGTGGGTGAACCGGTGGAAGAAATCTGCCGCGTCGCCACCGACCTCGGGGCCGATCTGATCGTGCTCGGACACCGGCAGAAACTATCCTTTGCTGCGCGCTGGTGGAAGGGCTCGGTCGGCGCATCGCTGCTTGACTACGCGCCCTGCAGCATACTGATCGCGCGCGCAAAGTCAGAATAGGAATTGCACCCGGGCCGACCGCGCTGAAAGTCTGCGTCGAATCGGAACCCGGGCTGCGGCGCGGCGCGCAGCCTGCCGCGTTTCTCTATAATCGATTACTTCCATGCTCGTCCGTGTGGGTCGATGAAGCTGCGTGTGCCTGCTGCCCGATTATTGTTGCCCGTGCTTGCCGCCGCGCTCGCGCTGGGCGTGGACCTGTCGGCGTACGCCCAGACGCAGCAGAAAAAGCGCGCATCGGCGCCACGCGCGGCGCAGCAGGCCGCGCGCGTCGATGACCGTCACTGGCAGGAACTCATGGATCAGTCCGAGGCCCTGATCGCCAAGGGCGAGTACGCGCGCGGCGAAGAAAGCGCGCGCCTGCTGGTCGAGGAGGCGCGGAAAATCTTCGGCAACAGCCATCCCGACACCGCGACCAGCCTCAATGTCATCGCCGACGCCCAGTTGCGGCAGGGCAAATACGCCGACGCGCAGAAGAATTTCAGCGCCGCGTTGAACATCTATGAACAAGGGCTGGGAGCGGAACATGTGAGCACGGCGGCCGCGCTGAACAATCTGGCGCTGGTGCTGGAGAAGCTGGGTGACTATCCGAGCGCGGAATCGCTGTTGCGCCGCTCCCTGCGCGTACTCGAAAAAACGCTGGGTCAGCAGCATCAGGACACGGCCACCACCTTGTCCAATCTCGGTCGGGTGCTGGATCTGCAGGGAAAATCCGGCGAGACCAGCTCGGGGGCAACGGCTGCTGCGGGGGAAGATGCCAGGCAGTTGAGTTTGCGCGCGCAGGAGTTGATCGACCGGGGCCAATACCAGGAGGCCGAGACCCTGCACTATCGGGTGGTTGCGATACACGAAAAAACACTGGGCCGGGAAAACCCGGTCAGCGCGACCAGCCTGTCCAACCTGGGCAATGTGCTCTATCTGCAGGGCAAATTCAAGGAAGCCGAAGCGGTGCACCGGCGCGTGCTCGCGTTGCGCGAGAAAGTGCTTGGTACTGAACATCCGGATACGGCGACCAGCATGAACAATCTCGCGAACGTGCTGCAGCAACAGGGCAAAGACGAATTGCTCGCGCCCAGCGAGGCGCGCGCGCAGGCGCGATCCAATCTGCAGGCCTACACGGAAACCGAACGCCTGTTCCGCAAGGCGCTGGAGATCCAGGAGCGCACCTTGGGGCCGGAACATCCGGCAACGGCGAATACCCTCAATAACCTCAGCACCTACCTGGACCGCCGCGGCCGGCCGGAGGAGGCAGAGCCGCTGCAGCGGCGCGCGCTAAGCATTCTGGAGAAAAGCCTGGGTCCCCTGCACCCGGATACGGCCGCCATGCTGACCACGCTGGCAGTGATGCTCGACAGACAGCGCAAGCTGACCGAGTCCGAATCCCTGTACCGAAAGGCGGTCGAGATTGCCCGCCAGGCGGGCAACCCGCGCATCCTGCTGCTCAACAGCAGCCGGCTTGGCTACGCGCTCGCGAAGCGCGGCCGCTATCGCGAGGCGCTGCCTTTCTACAAGGACGCGGTGGACACGCTCGACTATCTTTACGTGCGCACTCGCGGTCTGTCAGAGGAAACGCGCGCGGCCTTCCTCGGACAGTACGGCAATATCTATCTGGAAACCATCAAAGTGCTGCTGCAGCTGCATCGGACTGCGCCCCAGTCCGGATACGACCGCGAGGTGCTGGAAATCGCTTCGCGCAACCAGAGCCGCACGTTCACGGAAATGATGCGTCAGGCGGACGTCGCCAAATTCTCCGCCGATCCGGCCTTTCTCAGCGTGAAGCGCAAACGGGAGAATCTGCAGGAGCAAATAGAACACCTGCGCCTGGCCATCGTCACCATGCCCTTGAAGCAGGCCGGCCTGGACGCGCGCCGCAGCGATCTCGCCGCCCAGCTTGCGGTCGCGAACGCGGAACTGGCGGCGCTCGAGGATGCGCTGTGGCGCGACTATCCGCGTTTCATGGAGCTGACCAACCCGCGTCCGGTGAGCGTGCAGAACCTGCAGCAGAAATTGCTGCGCGCCGACGAGGTGCTGCTGTCCTACGTGCTACTGCCGCAGGAGGTGGCCATATTCGCGGTGACGCGCGAGCGCTTCCAGATGGTCAATATCGCGATCAAGCGCGAAGACGTGGCGCGGCGGGTGCGCGAGGTGCGTCGCGCGATCGAAAAAGTGGCAGTGGGCGAATCGGTGCTGTTCTTGCGCGAAATCGAACCCGAGAATCTCCATTCCCTGTACCGGGATCTGGTCGCGCCGCTGGCCGCTGCGCTAGCCGGAAAGCAGAAGGTCATCGTGGTCGCCGACGGGCCGCTGCTGACCGTCCCGCTGGAGTTGTTCGTCACGCACTACACTCCGGCCGAGCAGCAGGCCTTCGAATCTGCGCGCGCTGCGAGCGACGGCAGTGCCGCGCGGCCTTTTCTCGGCGAGTACGGCGCGCTCGCCTATCTGGGCAAGGCGCATCGCTTTGCCTACCTGCCCAGCCTGTCGGCGCTGGCTTCGCAGCGCCTTTACCCGAAGAAGGTCACGGGGCTGCGGCAGGAATTCACGGCGTTTGCCGATCCGGTATTAGCACCGCCGGCCGGACAAAGCTATTCGCCGGCTACGCGCGTGGCGCTGGATCTGCTCGCCGGCAATTACCGTGTCGACCGCAAGGGCGCGCCGGACATTCCGCGCCTGAAGGAAACCGCAGACGAAGCGCGCAGCATTGCGCGCATCCTGGGCGGGGGCAACCAGCTGTTCATCGGTGAGGCGGCGCAGGAGAAAATGGCCAAGTCAGGCAAACTCAAAGACAGCATTTATGTGCTGTTTGCGACCCACGGTTTTCTCGGCGGGGAATTCCTGCCCGGCCTGGATCCGGCTGCTGCCCGCGCGGGCGGCGCGCCGCGCGCGAAACTCCGCGCCCAACCTTCGCTCGCCCTGACCCTGGTAGGCGATCTGGGCGG
>CAKKSJ010000020.1 GCA_919902965.1 Burkholderiales bacterium | reverse complement strand
CCCGGATCGCGGGCGAGTTCCACGGCCAGTTCAAACAGCATTTTCGCCGTCTCGACAAAGAACTCGGGATTCAGCTCATTCGAGGCCACCATCGTGTGCAGCCCGAAGCGGCGCACCCCCTTCGCCTTTAATTGCCGATAGCCCTCCACCAGCTGCGCGCGCGTGAAGCCGTACTTCGCTTCTTCCGGCTTGCCGATGATGGCGTTTCCCTCACGCAGCGGGCCCGGGTTGTAGCGCAGGCAAATCACCTCCGGCAAGCCGGCGTGCTGTTCCAGATAAGGGATGTGCGTGATGTCATCGAGGTTGATGATCGCGCCCAGCTTCTTGGCCTGAAGGTATTCTTTCGCTGGAGCCTCGTTCGACGTGAACATGATGTTCTCGCCGCTAATGCCGACTCGCTCGCACAGCACCAGTTCCGCCAGGCTCGAGCAGTCGCCGCCCAGGCTTTCCTGCCGCAGGATTTTCAGCAAGTGCGGATTCGGCGTGGCTTTGACGGCAAAATATTCCTTGAACGCGGCCCACGCGAATGCCTGGTTCAGCCTCCGCGCGCTGGCGCGGATCGCGGCTTCATCATAGATGTAAAACGGCGTCGGGTAATTGCGAACGATCTCGCGGATAGTCCGCTCATCGAAGGGAAGTGGTTTATCGATCATGATGGCCCGTGTGCCGGGGATACCTTTCTTTGGAAAACTGCCTGTGGGGCAGCGAGTGTAACTCGCGACGCCAGTAGGTGGCAATCCGCCATCGCCGGCGTATTCGGCTCGATGCTCTCCACGCCCATCATCAATCCACCGCAGAGCGCCATCCTCGGCATCCACGCGACCAAGGACCGGCCCGTGGCGGAGTACGGCCAGGTGGTGATTCGTTCGATGAACTACCTCGCCCTGTCCCACGATCAGCGCATCATCGGCGGGTGCGAGGCAGTGCAATTCCTCGGCGCCATCAAGGAATCCTTGGAATATCCATCTCTGCAATTCGTTCCGCGCGAGGAAGCGCTCCCAGCGCTGCGTGGTTAGGCAGCACCCTCAACCGTTAGCGGACCGCGCCGCCGGCCTGACGGTCCTCGGGTGCGACGAGAAATCCTTGATTGCCTCCCACAGAAGGTTCACCAAGTATAGATTCGGGCAGTCGTGACGGACCATCAGCCCCATCTCGCGGGTGAACGGTGGGTTGCCGAACGGCACGCAATGGAGTTCCTGGAGCTTTTTCGGGGTGAGATACGATTCCGGCACGATCCCCACCCCGGCGTCGTGCTCGACCATCAGCAGGATGGCGTCGTACGAGTCGAATTCCATGATCGTATCCACCTTGAATCCGCGCCGCTTCAGCTCGTGGTCGATAATCGTCTCTTCGATCTGGGGCGGCTTGTGGCGCAGGAAGTTGCCGAGCTTGAGCAGTTCCTCGTCGGTTTTTCCCCGGTATTGCTTTGAGGCGATCACGTACAGGCGTTCCTGGCAGTAGGGCCGCCACAGCAGTTCCTCCGGCAGATGCAGCGGCCCGACGCCGAAACTGGCGTCGATCTTGCGGCTGACGACGTCCAGGGCCAGATACTTGCTAACGCCGCGGCCCACCACCAGCCGGATTTTCAGGCGTGGGTGCTTGGCGCGCAGGAATGCCAGCGAACTGGCCACCACCCCGGTCACCGCGCTGCGCACGTGCCCGAGCACCAGTTCACCACCCAGATCGGCGTTGCGCTTGCGATCCGTGTACTCGTTCCACTGCCGCAGCATCTGGCGGGTAACGGCGACCAGTTCCTCGCCCTCCCTGGTCAGCGATACCGGACGCCGCGTCCGGTCGACCAGGGGTAGTCCGAGCTCTTCCTCCAGATCCTTCAGATGCTGGCTGACGGCGGCCTGAGTCCGGTGTATGGCGTTCGACGCTGCGCTCACACTGCCCAGTTCCGCCACGTACATCAGCGATTTCAGCTTGTTGATGTTCATCGCCCGCCCTCGCACCAAAAGAGACCACTAGTATAAGGAAAAATTATAAATTTCTTAATAATATTCAGTTTGATCGTTGTTATCGGCAGCCATAGAATCGTCTCGACCTCTGAATTCACGCGGCTTCCAGGCCATCGTCAGCAAACAACGAGAACAGACAACGACAACAGACCCTTCATGACACTAATCGCCGAGCATCTCAACCTGGTAAAAACCTCGGAAGTCTCCGTGGTGACCGCCAAGGCGCTGGAACTCGAACGCCAGGGCAAGAGCGTCGTCCGCCTCTCCGCCGGCGAACCCGACTTCCCGACGCCAGATCACATCAAGATGGCGTGCATCAAAGCGCTGTGCGACAACAAGACCAAGTACCCGGCGGTGATCGGCCTGCCCGAACTGCGCGAGGCGATCTGCCTGAAGCTTAAGCGCGACAACGCGCTCGACTACAAGCCGGCGGAGACAATCGTGTGCACCGGCGCCAAGCAGGTGTTGTACAACGCCATGACCGCCACGCTGGACCCGGGCGACGAGGCGATCATGCCCGCCCCGTACTGGATGAGCTACGTCGGCATGGTGCAGCTCTCCCGCGCCACACCGGTGATCGTGCCGACCCGCCAGGAGAACGGCTTCAAGATGACAGCCGCCGACCTGGAAAAGGCAATCACGCCCAAATGCCGCTGGCTGTTCCTCAACAGCCCGAGCAACCCGGCCGGCGCCGTATATAGCCCCGAGGAACTCAAGGCGCTGGCCGAGGTGCTGCGCCGCCACTCGCAGGTGTGGGTCATCAGCGACGACATCTACGAGTACATCACCTACGACGAATTCAAGTTCACCAGCCTGCTCAACGTAGCGCCCGACCTCAAGGATCGCTTTCTGATCGTCAACGGCCCATCCAAGACCTACAGCATGACCGGCTGGCGCGTGGGCTACGCCGCGGGGCCGGAGGAATTGATCAAGGCCATGTTCAAGATCCAGTCGCAATCGACCAGCGGCGCCAACCACATGGCGCAGTGGGCGACGGTCGCCGCACTGACCGGCGACCACTTGTTCATCGCGCGCAACAACGCCGAATACGCCGCGCGGCGCAAACTCGTCGTTGCGCTGTCGAGCGAAATTCCTGGCCTGTCCAGCGCGCCGCCGCAGGGCGCCTTCTTCAGCCTGATTTCCTGCGGCGCCTACCTTGGGAAAAAAGCGCCGGACGGCACGATCGTCGCAACCGACGAGCAATTGGTCGACTACCTGCTGAACGGCGTCGGCGTGGCGACGATCCCCGGCGCGCCGTTCGGCATGCCGGGCTACTTCCGCGTCTCTTTTGCCACGTCGCAACAGAACATCAAGACAGCCTTCGAGCGCATCGGCGAAGCGCTCGGCCGGCTGGACTGACCCCACCCATTTACAATGAGATAAACCAATGTCCGTCCATTTCATCGACAACATCGTCTTCGGCGACTCCGTCAGCACCGCCGACATGCGCCGCATCTTCGAGGAAACCAATGCCTTCCAGCGCTGGCTGGACGTAGAGGTCGCCCTGGCCAAGGCGCAAGCCGCGATAGGCATGATCCCGACCGACGCCGCCGAAATCATCGCGGCCAAAGCCGACGCCTCCAAGCTCGACCTCGAAGCCGTCAAGGCGAGCGGCAAGCGCACCGGGCACAGCCTGCTCGGCGTGCTTGCAGAGTTCCGCAAACTGATTGCGCACGACCACGCCCGCTACGTGCATTTCGGCGCGACCACGCAGGACATCATCGACACCGCGCAGATGCTGCTGATCAAGGACGCCTACGCCCTGGCGATGGAGCGCATGGCGGGCGTCCTGCGCCTCGTCGGCGATCTCGCCGGGAAGCACGCCACGACCATCATGGTCGGGCGCACGCACGGCGGACACGCGCTGCCGATCACCTTCGGCTTCAAGGCCGCCATCTGGCTCTCCGAACTCTCGCGCCAGTTCGAACGCTGGGGACAGGCGCGCGAACGCATCCTGGTCGGCAACATGACCGGCGCAGTTGGCACTTTCGCCTCGTGGGGCGGGCGCGGTTTCGAAGTGCAGGAACGGACGATGGCACTGCTCGGGCTCGGCGTCCCGGAGACCTGCTGGCATAGTTCGCGCGACCGCGTCGCCGAAGCCACGACGCTGTGCGCCATGTTCGCCGGCACCGCCGCACGCATCGGCCATGAAATCTACAACCTCTCCAAGACCGAGACGCGCGAACTGATCGAGCCGTCGGCCGGCAAGATCGGTTCGAGCACGATGCCGCACAAACGCAACCCGATCCACAGCGAATGGGTGATGGTGCTCGAACGCCAGATCCGCTACAACGCCGCCCTGTGCCTCGAAGCGATGAGCCAGGAGAACGAGCGCGACGCCTCGCGCTGGAAGAGCGAATGGATAGCCGTGCCGGAAACCTTCGTTTACCTCTCCGGACTGCTCAACCACCTGACCGTTCTCCTGAGCGGGCTCACCGTCGACGCCAAGCGCATGATGGACAACACCAACATGTTGAAGGGCATGCTGCTCTCCGAACAGGTGATGTTCCTGCTCGAAACGCACTTCCCGCTGCCGCTGGCGCACGAGAGGGTGTACCACGCCTCGGTGCGCGCCATGGACAACGACACGATGCTCGTCGACGAACTGATGGCCGACGCCAAGGTTGCCGCCAAGTGCTCGCGGCGAGAAATCGAGAAGCTGCTCGACCCGGCGGGCTACCTCGGCGAGTCGGAAGCCGTCGCGTACCGGGTCAAGGCCCGCGTCGACCAGCAGCTCGCGGACTTCGGGACGAAGTAGGAAGCGACGATGCCCCTGGCCAGGCAATACGCGCGATTCACCAGCCGCCTCGCCTGGCGCGACCTGCCTGGCGGCGTGCGCGGTGTCGCGCTCGAGCTGTTCGCCGACTGGTTCGCCAACGCCGCGGCCGGGTACGGCTCGCCGCTGACGCAGGCGCTGCTGGACTTGGCGCCGGCCGCCGGCGGCGCCGTGCGGGTCGGCGACCTGCAGCCCGCCGATCCGCTCTCGGCCGCCCTGATCAACGCCAGCGCCGCGCACGCCCTCGAGTTCGACGACAGCTACCGCGCCGGCCTCTACCATCCCGGCGCGCCGGTCGTCAGCGCCGCGGTCTCGGCCGCCTGTCATGCCGGCGCATCGGGCACGGAACTGCTCACCGGCATCGTCGCCGGCTACGAGCTCTCCCTGCGCCTCGCGGCGGCAATCAACCCGGCGCATTACAAGATCTGGCACACCACCGGAACCGTTGGCGCCTTCGGCGCGGCTGCGGCCACAGCGCGCATCCTCGGTCTCACGGTCGAACAGACCGCCGACGCCTTCGGCCTTGCCGGCACGCAGGCCGCCGGCCTCTGGGAAGTGCTGCCCGACGCGCCGCTGGCCAAGAACCTGCACCCGGCCAAGGCGGCTCATTCCGGACTGCTCGCCGCCCTGCTCGCGCAACGCGGCATCGAAGGCCCGAAGACGATCTTCGAGGGAAAACAGGGATTTTTTGCCGCCACCGTGCCCACGGAGGTCGATTTCGGCCAGTGTATCGCCGGCCTAGGCGAACAATGGCTGACGCCGGAAACGACCTTCAAGGCCTACCCGGCGTGCGGTCACACGATGACTCCGATCGAGGCGGCGTTGCAGCTATCGGGCAAGGTCGCTGCCGGCGACATCGAGACGATCGAGGTGCGCGCCCACCCGGTCTTGCTGCAGGTGGCTGGCGAAACCAACCCGCTGACCGGAGCGCAGGCCAAGTTCTCGATCCCCTACTGCGTCGCCGTCGCGCTGTACCGGGGGCGCGTCGAACTCGAGGAGTTCGCGCCGGAAACGCTGGCCGACCAAGACGTCCGCCGCTTGCTCGGACGCATCGCGCTGATCGCCGACGACACACTGGGACACGTTCCCAGCCAGCGCCCGGCGCGCATCACGGTGCGCCTGGCGAACGGGGAATCGCTCTCGGCGCAAGCCGAGGTGCGCAAGGGAGATCCCGAGCGGCCGATGACGGCCGCCGAGAAACGCGAAAAGTGCGTCCGCCTCGCGGCATCCGCGTGGGGCAGAGAAGGCGCCGAAAACGTCATCGCTGCCGTATCCGCGCTGCCCGAGGCCAGCAGCGTGCTGACCTGGGCCGAAGGACTCCGTGGTTTCATCGACACGTAACATGACACGAAGCGAGGCATCAATGCGCAGACACGCACTGGCAATCAAGAAGGAAGACAACGTGGCGACCGCCATCCGCGACATCGCGTCCGGCGAAGCGGCCACCGTCGGAATCGATGAGGAAAACATGACCGTCACCGTGCATCAGGACATCCCCCTGGGGCACAAACTGGCCCTGCGGCCGATCCATTGCGGCGAAGAGATCCTGAAATATGGGACGGTGATCGGCCGTGCCACCCGGGAAATCCAGCTCGGCGAGCATGTTCATGTCCAGAATGTGGAAAGCACGCGCGGGCGCGGCGACCTGGCGTAATTCGCCGCAACGAAACCAAGAGAGGAAGCACAATGAAATTCATGGGTTATCGCAGAGCGGATGGCCGCGTGGGAACACGCAACTATGTTGGCATCCTGTCAACGGTCGTGTGCTCCAATGAGGTGGCGCGCGCCATCGCAGCCCAGGTCAAAGGAGCGGTGTCCTTCAGCCATCAACAGGGGTGCTGCCAGACGCCGCCCGATCTTGCGCGCGTCACCCAAGCGCTGATCGGCTTGGGCAGCAATCCGAATCTGGCCGCGGTCGTGCTGGTCAGCCTGGGTTGCGAAGGCACCAACGTCGACGAAGTGGCCAGGGCCATTGCCGCCACCGGCAAGCCGGTGCAGGTCATCGGCATCCAGGAGGAAGGCGGCGGCGCCAAGACCACCGCCCGGGGCGTGCTGATCGCCCAGCAAATGGCCGTTGAAGCCTCTCGGATCAAACGCGTGGAATGTCCGTCCAGCGACCTGATTCTGGGGCTCAAATGCGGCAGTTCGGACACTACCAGCGGCCTGTCGTCCAATCCGGCGCTGGGCGTAACCGTGGAACAGTTGGTCAAGGAAGGCGGCACGGCCATTCTTGGCGAAGTGACGGAATTCATTGGGGCCGAGCATTTGCTGGCGAAGCAGTGCAAAAATCAGGCCGTCGGCGAGCAGATGTTGCACCTGGTGGACCGCATGGAGAAACGCGTCAAAGCGACCGGGGTCGATATGCGTGGCGGACAGCCGACGCCCGGCAACATCAAGGGCGGACTGACCACCATCGAGGAGAAATCGCTGGGCGCCATTGCCAAGGCCGGCAGGGCCATCGTCCAGGCCGTCTATGAATACGGCGAGCAACCGAAGGAAAAGGGTCTGGTGGTCATGGATTCGCCCGGCCGGGAGCCCGAGCTGCTCACCGGCATGGCCGCCGCTGGCGCGAATGTGATTGTCTTCACTACCGGGCGTGGCGCGCCGCAGGGCTTCCCTTTCGTTCCGGTGATCAAGATAACCGGCAATGAGGTGGCCTGGAAACGCATGAACGACCATATCGACCTCTCCGTCCATGGCGTGATGGATGGCGACGAGTCGCTCACCCATGCCGGTCAGCGTCTCTATGAAAAAGTGCTGGAAACCGCCTCCGGCGAAGAGACCAAGGCCGAGGTGTCCGGTTATACCCAGGCCATGGACATTTATGTCACGGGGCCGGTGATCTAGGCAGCGTGAGGACTCCCGATGACAACTGAAACCACGCTCAGACCAGACCAACTGCGCACGTTCATCGCCAGCGTGCTCAAACGGCTGGACGTGCCGGCCGAGGACGCCGGCATCGTCGCCGGCTGCCTGGTGTTCGCCCATCTGCGCGGCTTCGACACGCACGGTCTGCCGTGCCTGGCGGGCTACGTCGAGTGCCTGGAGCAGGGGCGGATCAAGGCGCGGCCTGATCTGCGCATCGAGCGGCCGATGCCGTGGACGGTCCTCGTCGACGCCGACAACGGCCTCGGCCAGATCGCCGCGTACCGCGCCATGCAACTGGCCGTCGAAGCAGCCGGCACGCTCGGCGTCGGCGCCGCGGCGATCCGCCGCAGCAACCACTTCGGCGCCGCCAGCTGTTATTCGACGCTGGCCCTGCCCAAGGACTGCATCGGCATCGTCACCTCCAACGCCGCCGCGGCCGCCGCGCCGTTCGGCGCGCTGGAGCAGCTCCTCGGCACCAACCCGCTGTCGGTAGCGGTGCCCACGCTGAACGCACCGCCGTTCGTCATCGACATGGCGACGACCGAGGGCTCGCGCAAGAAGGTGCGCCAGGCACTGCAACGGGGCGTGCCACTGCCGGCCGGCTGGGCGGTGGACCGGGACGGCAATCCGACCACCGATCCGCTGGCGGCGCTCGATGGCGTCATGCTGCCGTTCGGCGGCATGAAGGGCTCAGCGGTCACGCTGCTACTCGACATCCTGGCCGGTGTGCTCACCGGCGCCGAATTCGGCGGCCGCGTGCTCAGCGTGCTGACCAACCAGGAGCGGGAATCCGGCAACGGCAATTTCATGCTCGTGCTGAAAGTGGATTCGTTCCTGCCCGCGGCCGAATTCAAGGCGCGCATGGACGAGGAACTGGCCCGCGTGCGCGCCCTCAAGCCGGTCAAGGGGATCAAGGAGGTGATCTACCCCGGCTACAAGGAACATTTCACCGAGGCGGCGCGGCGCGAACAGGGCATTCCGCTGCCCGCGGCCGTCGTCGAGGAAGCGCGGCAGTTCGGGGAACGGCATGGAGTCGCCTTCCCCATGACGACGGAATAGGTGGGAGCAAACGCAGCAACATGCCGGATGAACTGGGCCGGATGGATTTTGTGGCAAGCAATTTGCGTATCAGGCAGCACGAAGGGTTTGCATAGGTATTCCAGACGCCGTTTCCCGTATCCCTTTTTTCTTGATTTGCAACCGAAAGGAGACAACATGTTCACTACCCCGATCCGTTCCGTGCTCGGTTCAATCCTGGCAACCGCCTGCTGCGCGGCGTTTTTCGCCGCACCTGCAGGAGCGCAGCAGAAGTTCCCGAACAAACCCATTACCATCATTGTTCCCTTCAACGCCGGCGGCGCAGTCGATGTCACGATCCGCATCATCAGCGAAGAAGCCGAAAAATCGCTCGGCCAGAAAATCATGGTCGTCAACAAGGCCGGCGGCGGCGCCACCGAAGGACAAGGATTCGTCGCGCGTTCCAAGCCGGACGGATACACGCTGCTCGCGGGCAGTTCCTCGCTGGTTACCAACACCATCACCAAGAGCGTCGACTACACCGTCGATTCGTTCGAAGGTCTGGCGCGTTACAACTACGATCCCGACGTGATGTTCGTTCCCGCCAGCGAACCTATCAAGAGCATCGAGGAACTGATCGCGCAGGCCAAGAAGGAACCTTTGTCGGCGGCCACATCGGGACACTCCACCGCGCATCACATCGCTTCGATCCTGCTCGAGAACGTCTCAGGTGCCAAGTTCAAGTACATCCACACCAAGGGCGGCTCGGAAGCCGTGCCGATGGTCGCCGGCGGACACGCAAAAACGCTGCTCGGCGCGTGGGGCGAAGCGGTCAACATGGTGAACCTGGGCAAGCTGCGCCCGCTGGCCGTGATGTCCAAGGATCGCGACCCGCGTTTCCCCGATCTGCCGACCTTCAAGGAAAAGGGATGGGACATCGCTTACGGCGTCTGGCGCGGCATCGTCGCCCCCAAGGGTCTGCCCAAGGAGGTCAAGGAAAAGCTGGCGCAAGCGTTCGCCGCCGCGCTGAATTCGGATTCGGTCAAGGACAGATTCGCCAAGGCGGACTACACGATCGCTCTGAAAGGCCCGGATGAATTCGACGCGCTCATCCGGCAGGACTATAAGAACGTCAAGCAGATCCTCGATCAGCTCAAGGCGGAACGCAGCAAGTAACATTGTGACGCATTCCGCTCCCGCCTCCTCGCGGGAGCGGAACTGCCGTGCCTGTGGCGTAGACACGAAAAAAGTACACAAGGGAAAGAAATGAACGGTTTGACGTGTTTTGGCCATCGCATTCCGACGAAACAGCTGGTCGGTGGGCTGGTGTTCTGGCTCATCATCGCCACGGTGTTGTGGACGACGCGCAACATGCCCATGTACGAGGAAGGCGCCCCCGGCCCACGCTTCATGCCGGTCGTATTGTCTGTCCTCTTCAGCGTCCTCAACGTCTTCTACTGGATCGAATCTGCAACGAAGGCGGCGGCCGACGAGGCTTCCGACGACAGGAACTTGCTGCGCCCGCTCGCTTTCCTGTCGATCATCATCCTGCTGGCGCTCTGCTGGGAAACGCTCGGCGCGGTCGTAACGGTATTCGCGTGCGCGTTTCTGGAGTTGCGCTTCCTCGAACATCATTCCTGGGTCAAATCGATCGTGGCCGGGTTCATTATCAGTGCCGTCGCCCTCGTTCTGTTCCAGGTCGTGCTCGGCGTCGCCCTGCCCGGCGGCGTGTTTGAATCCCTGTCGTATATCAGGTTCTAGGTAGCCGAACACATGGAAACCCTGCAATTGCTGCTCCACGGGTTCGCCGTCGCCCTGACGCCGGAAAACCTGATGCTATGCGTCATCGGCGTCGTCGCCGGCACGCTGGTCGGCGCGCTGCCCGGCATCGGACCGGCTGGCGCCACCGCCATCCTGCTGCCCGCAACCTTCAAGCTCGGCCCGGGGGGCGCGCTGATCCTGCTCGCCGGCATCTACTACGGCACCCAGTACGGCGGCACCATCACCTCGGTGCTGATGCGCATCCCCGGCGAATCGGCGTCGGTCGTCACCATGTTCGACGGCAATCCGCTGGCCAAGCAGGGCAAGGCCGGCCTGGCGCTGGGGCTGGCGGCGATCGGTTCCTTCGTCGGGGGCACCCTGAGCATCATCGGCCTGATGCTGTTCGGCCCGCCGCTGGCCAACCTCGCGCTGATGCTCGGCCCGGCCGAGTATTTCTCGCTGATGATCATGGCCTTGAGCCTGGTCAGCGCCTTTACCGGCACTTCGCTGGTGCGGGCGCTCATCTCGATGATCTTCGGACTGCTGCTGGCGCTGGTCGGTCAGGACGTGATGACCGGCAATCCACGCCTAACCTTCGGCATGACCGGGCTGCTCGACGGCATCGACTTCCTGCCCGTCGGCGTCGGCCTGTTCGGCCTGTGCGAAATCATCCGCAGCTTCGAGAAGAAACGCGACTACGAGATCATCAAGGCCGATCTCGGCTTCTTCAAGGTTCTGCCGACCTTCGCCCAGATCCGCGAAACGCTCGGCTCGATGTTGCGCGGTTCGTTCATCGGATTCTTCGTCGGCCTGTTCCCCGGCGCCGGACCGACGGTTTCGTCGTTCCTGGCCTACGGCGTCGAACAGCGCATTTCCAAGACCCCGGAAAAATTCGGCCACGGAGCGCTGCAAGGCGTCGCCGCGCCGGAAACCGCCAATAACGCGGCCACCGGCGGCCAGATGGTGCCGATGCTCAGCCTCGGCCTGCCCAGTTCGCCGACCACGGCAATCCTGCTGGCATCGCTGATCATGTTCGGTCTCAAGCCCGGACCCACGCTGTTCAGCGATGCACCCGACGTGGTCTGGGGACTGATGGCCAGCATGTACATCGGCAACGTCCTGCTGGTAGTGATCAACCTCGGCTGCATCCCGCTCATCGTGATGCTGATGGACCGCATCAAGGGCTACTTGCCGCTGGTCATCCTGTTGCTCTCGGTCATCGGCGTCTACGGTTACCGCAACAACATCTTCGACGTATGGACGATGCTCACCTTCGCCGTGATCGGCTACGGCATGCGCGAACTGAAGATTCCCGAAACGCCGGCGATCCTCGGCCTGCTGCTCGGCGGACCGGCCGAATCGAGCCTGCGCCAGGCACTGGTTCTGTCGGACGGCAGCCTGTCGATTTTCTTCACGCGGCCGATTTCGGCGACCTTCCTAGTGCTGACGGTGATATCGCTGATCGTGCCGACGATCATCCTGCGCAAGAAAGGGATCGAAACGGAGGACGAAGTCTGACGGATAGTCATTTAAACGCCATTTTTCACCAAATGGCGCGCTATCGCGCGGCGTCTGCGCGGGAATCGGCACTATCGTAGCCCGCAGTTTGGCGTGCGGCGCCAGCACCACATGAAAACGGATCAGATGCAGGCGCGGGCGGGGCACGAGGGCTGCGAGCCGCTGCATGAATTCAAGCGGCGACATGTTGAT
>CAKKSJ010000019.1 GCA_919902965.1 Burkholderiales bacterium | reverse complement strand
TGTCGCCCTTGACCGGACCGTAGTCGTCGAATATGTGGCTGGCGAGCCCGGTGCCACGCGTCAGCGTCAGAAACTGGCCTTGAAAACCGATCAGCCCGCGCGCCGGAATGCGGTACTCCAGGCGCACGCGGCCGCGGCCGTCCGACACCATGTCCTGCATGTCGCCTTTGCGCCGGCCGAGTTCTTCCATGACCCCGCCCTGGTGGGCTTCTTCCACATCCACGGTCAGCAATTCGTACGGTTCCTGCTTCTCGCCATCGATTTCCTTCATCACCACGCGCGGGCGGCCTACGCCCATTTCGTAGCCTTCGCGGCGCATGTTTTCCAGCAGTATGGTCAGGTGCAACTCGCCGCGTCCGGAGACGATGAAGGTATCGGAATCCTGGGTGAACTCGACCTTGAGCGCGACATTGCTTTTCACCTCGCGTTCCAGGCGCTCGCGGATCTGGCGGCTGGTGACGAACTTGCCTTCGCGCCCGGCAAGCGGCGAGTTGTTCACCATGAAATTCATGGTCAGCGTCGGTTCGTCCACCCTGAGCAGCGGCAGCGCATCGGCCTGTTCGGGCGCGCAGATGGTAGAGCCGATGCCGACTTCCTCGATGCCGTTGATCAGTACGATGTCGCCGGCCACGGCTTCCTCGGACACCATGCGTTCCAGACCCTCGAAGGTGAGCACCTGGTTGATGCGCGCCTTGATCGGCAGCGAATCCGGACCGTTCATGACAACCACATCCTGCAAGGGCCTGATGCGGCCACGCGAAATGCGGCCGATGCCGATTTTGCCGACGTAGCTCGAGTAGTCGAGCGAGCAGATCTGCAACTGCAACGGACCCTCCGGGTCGTCTTCGCGCACCGGCACGTGCTTGAGAATGGCGTCGAACAGCGGCCGCATATTGTACTTCTGGTCGTCCTTCAATTCGTCGATCGACTTGGGCGCGTCCTTCATGTCGGCCGCCGCCCAGCCATGCAAGGCCGAGGCGTAAATCACCGGAAAATCGAGCTGGGCCTCGGTCGCACCGAGCTTGTCGAACAATTCGAACGTATGGTTCACCACCCAGTCCGGACGCGCGCTGGGTCGGTCGACTTTGTTGACCACGACGATGGGCTTCAATCCGAGCGCAAGCGCCTTGCGCGTAACGAAACGCGTCTGCGGCATCGGGCCCTCGACTGCATCGACCAGCAGCAGCACGCTGTCGACCATGGACAGCACGCGCTCGACCTCGCCGCCGAAGTCGGCATGGCCCGGCGTGTCGACGATATTGATGTGGGTGCCCTCGTAGGTGACGGCGCAGTTCTTGGCGAGAATGGTGATGCCGCGCTCGCGCTCGAGATCGTTGGAGTCCATCACCCGCTCCTGCACATGCTGGTAGGAGGCGAACGTTCCCGACTGCCGCAGCAGTTTGTCGACCAGGGTGGTCTTGCCGTGGTCGACGTGGGCGATGATGGCGATATTGCGTATTGGGCGGGTCATGGGAAGCAGTCTAAAGAGAATCGCAGCTCGTGTCGCGAGCGTACGGAAAAACAAACAGGGGCAAACTTGCGCTTGCCCCAGCCTGAGCTTGCTCTAACCTAGGTTGAAATACCTGGACCAGAGCTGCCTCTGCGGCGACTTTGGAAGGCTAGAAGATTCAACATGTTAGCATGTTTCCCTGGAATGAGCCTGTTTTTCCGGCTAGCTTGTATAATCCAAGCGCGCTTGCGGCACCGGCATTGATTCAATTATCAATTTAAAAACATCCAGTTACTTATGGACATCACCGCGTCCCTTCGTTTTCAGGCCAAACTCGACACGCCCTTCGCCTTGGTAGGGGTGCGCACCGAGGGTGCAGCCTTGGCGGAAATTGTCTATTTGCCGCGGAGCGCCGGCACCCAGGCACCCACAAACGCGCTCGCCGAACGCGCCTGTGTGCAAATCGAAAAATATGTCGCCGATCCCGAATATACCTTCAAGCTGCCGCTCAAGCAGCTGGGCACCGCCTTCCAGCGCCGCGTATGGGAGCAAATCGCCGCTATCCCGCTTGGCCGTACGCGCACTTACGGCGATCTTGCGCGCCGGCTCGGCAGCGCGCCGCGCGCAGTGGGCCAGGCCTGCGGCAATAATTATTTCCCGCTGCTGATCCCCTGCCACCGGGTGGTCGCGGCCAAAGGCCTGGGTGGCTTCGCCCATGCGAGCGGCGGCTACCTGCTTGAAGTCAAGCGCCGCCTGCTCGCGCATGAAGCGCGCGGGGACTAAAGCGCACGCGCGGTCTCGCATTGCTCGCGCAATGACTGAAACCGACGCGACTTTGCTCGATGAGTTCTGCGACCATCTGTGGCTGGAAGATGGCCTGTCGAAGAACACGCTCGACGCCTACCGGCGCGACCTGAGTCTCTACGGCGAGTGGCTCGCGCGCGAACGCGGCCATGGGCTGCTCGATACGCGCGAGGAAGACCTGTCGGCTTATTTCGCGTTCCGCTACACCCAGGCAAGGCTGCGCGCAAGTTCGCAGGCGCGGCTGCATTCCAGCCTCAGGCGTTTTTTCCAGTTCGCACTGCGCGAAAACCGCCTCGCCGCCGATCCGACGCTCAAGCTGGACACGCCGAAAAAACCGCAGCGCTTTCCCAAGTCGCTGACCGAAGCTGACGTGGAGGCCCTGCTCGCGGCGCCGAACGTGGAATCCGACCTGGGCCTGCGCGACCGCGCCATGCTGGAGATGCTCTACGCGACCGGACTGCGCGTGTCCGAACTGGTAGCACTGAAACTGATCGAAATCAGCCAGGACATGGGCGTGGTGCGCGTGTTCGGCAAAGGCAACAAGGAGCGCATGGTGCCGATGGGCGAGGAAGCTTCGGCCTGGCTCACGCGCTATCTGAAAGACGCGCGGCCGCGGCTGATCGCGCGCGCCCAGTCCGACGCGGCCTTTATCACCGCACGCGGCGCGCCGATGACGCGCCAGGCCTTCTGGTATCTGATCAAAAAACACGCGCGCGCTTCGGTGCCGGGCAAGCCCATGTCGCCGCACACACTGCGACATGCCTTTGCCACCCATTTACTGAACCATGGCGCCGATCTGCGCGTAGTGCAGATGCTGCTTGGCCACGCCGACATCTCGACGACGCAGATTTATACGCATGTCGCGCGCGAACGCCTGAAACTGCTGCACCAGAAACACCATCCGCGCGGATAGCAGCGGCGGGAATTTCGGCAATACCGAAAGGGCCTTCGCCTTAGCTCTTCTTGCCCCGCTCGATCGCCACGCCGACGCGCCGCGCGCTGCGCTGGGCGCCGAGCTTGGCAATGCTGACGCGCACCCAGGGCGCGTGAAATTCCCCAAGCAGGATTTGCGCCACATGCTCGGCCAGGTTCTCCACCAGGCCGTAGTGCTGCTCGACCAGGGCCGCGCGTATGCGTTCTATCACCACGGCGTAATCGATGGTATCGGCAACCTTGCCGCTCTTGAACACGCGGTCGTCGGGCAGCGCGATGTCCAGATCCAGCTCCACCGTCTGGGTGATAGTGCGCTCGCGCTTGTAGATACCGATGCGCGCGTCCAGCCTTATTTCACGCAGAAATATGATGTCCATATCGGGAGAATCGGCCAGGGGCTAGGGCGGGATACGCATCTCGCGTAAAATGTGTTGCACATTCTAGCAGACCCTTATATGGCAACTATCGTCTTTGCAATTGCTGCCTACCTCATCGGCTCGCTCTCATTTGCCGTGATCGTGAGCCGGGCGTTCCGGCTGCCCGATCCGCACAGTTACGGCTCCGGCAATCCGGGCGCGACTAATGTGCTGCGTACAGGCAAAAAGCTGGCCGCCGCCCTGACGCTCGCGGGCGATACCGGCAAGGGCGCGCTGGCGGTGCTCCTGGCCAAGCATTTCGCCGCGGACTATGGCGTGGACATCAGCGGCATTGCACTGGTGGCGCTGGCAGTGTTTCTCGGCCATGTGTATCCGGTGTTTTTCCGCTTCAAGGGCGGCAAGGGTGTGGCGACCGCCCTGGGTATCCTGTGCGCGATCGACGTCCGGCTGGGCCTCGCGACACTCGCAAGCTGGCTGCTCGTCGTGCTGATGTTTCGCATGGTATCGCTCGCCTCGATCATTGCCGCCGTAGCCGCGCCGATCTGCACCGTCTGGTTGTTTGGCGGCGCGAGCCCGCTGCTGCCGGCCGTGCTGCTGCTGGCAGCACTGCTGATCTACCGGCACAAGGAAAACATCCAACGACTGCTTGCAGGCAAGGAGGCCCGCATCGGCGCAAAAAAACATGACCCGGCGTGAATGCCTCCCATGTTATCGACGCGCTTCTTGGCTTCGGCCTGACGCTGGGCCTTATCCGCTTCCTCGCCCCCAGGTCGGAGCGCTATGGCCTGAT
>CAKKSJ010000018.1 GCA_919902965.1 Burkholderiales bacterium | reverse complement strand
AATCTCGGCCGGGCTCGGATTGTCGAGCGCGACCACCTCGGCGTGCTCGCGCAGCAGCTTGCCCGCGTCGGCGTGATAGATCCCGCCGACGAGTACTACTTTGGGTTTGGCACTCAAGCGCTTTCGTACAAACGCGTGAGCACGAACTCGCGATGCCCCAGCGCCTCGGCGGCGGTCAGCCGGCCGTTGCAGGTGCGGAACATGCAATCGAGCAACGCATCGCCCGCCTCATCCGGCGTCATTTCACGACGCAGGAGGCCGGACACGTCGACGTCGAGGTGCTCGGCCATGGTGCGCACGGTGCGCGGGTTGGCCGACAGCTTGATCACCGGCAGGATCGGGTTGCCGATGATATTGCCCTGCCCGGTTGGAAAGAGGTGCACCACGAAGCCGCTTGCCGCCAGCAGCGTAACCATTTCCGCCGCGGCCGAGGACGAGTCCATGAACCACAGGCCGGGGCCGCTCGGCACTTCGGCCTTGTCGATCACGCCGTCGACCAGGCACTTGCGGCCGATTTTCTGGATATTCCCGAGCGCCTTTTCCTCGATGGTGGTGAGGCCGCCGACAATATTGCCCTTGGTCGGCTGCGAATCCATCAGGTCGCTGGTCTTGTGCCGGTTTATCACTTCCTGATAGCGGTCGAACATGGCCATGAACTGCTCGCGCACCTTGGGCGTGCGGCAGCGCGCGGCCACCAGGTGCTCGCCGCCGGTGATTTCGGTGGTCTCGCCGAAACAGAGCGTGACCTTGTGCGGATAGAGCTTGTCGAAGGCGTTGCCCACGGTCGGGTTGGAGGCGCAGCCCGAGGTGGTGTCGGATTCGCCGCATTTGGTCGACACCCACAGGTCCTTCAGCGGCCGCTCTTCGCGGCGCAGTTCGGAGGCCCACTGCACGTACTGCTTGGCCGCCTTGGAGGCGCGCATGATGGTGTCGTGATCGCCGTGCTGCTCGATGCCGAAACCGCACACGGGCTTGCCCGTCTTGGCTATCCCGTCGACCACGCGCTTGGTCCACTCTTCCTCGATGCCGATCACCACCACCGCGGCCACGTTCGGGTTGGAGCCGGTGCCGATGAGGGTGCGAAAGTGCAGATCCAGGTCGGCGCCGAACTGCAGCCGCCCGTAGGGGTGCGGCAGCGCCATCGTGCCCTTGATATTGTTGGCGACCGCTTCGCAGGCCGCGTTGGCAAGATCATCGACCGGCAGGATGATGACGTGGTTGCGCACGCCGATGCGGCCGTTCTCGCGTTTGTAACCCCAGAATTTTGCTTTGGAAAGATTCATAGTCTGCCTCGCTTACCAACGTTTGGTTTTGATGTTGTGCACATGCGCATGTTCGCCGACCTTGATCGGCGCCACGGTGCGGCCGATGTCCACGCCGTACTTGATCACCGTGTCGTTCGCCGCGAGCTTCGCGATCGCCAGCTTGTGGCCGATGGGGATGTCGCTTTGCGCGCGCACCTTGATGGTCTTGTCCTGGTCCATGATCCAGCCGCTAAGCTGCTGGCCGGATTTGACGCCTTCGACGACGACCACGCCGACCGAATCGTGCTCGTCATGCACTACAAAGTGGATCATGCTCGCTCCTTCCTTGTTTGCCCGCAGGCGGTTGGGAAAAGCAGATGGTAGGCGCAGCCGCGGCCAAAGTCAACTATATGACTTGTATGATTTAGATGATGTGCTAACATGGCTACATGCATCTACCCTACCGAAACGACGCATGAGCGGACACCCGGGCGCAGACACGGGCGGCGCGCTGCCCCTGTACCAGGAAGTGAAGCGCCTCCTGACCCAGAGCCTGGCTGATGGCGAATGGCAGCCGGGCGTGGCCTTGCCCTCTGAGGCCAAACTTGGCGAGCGCTACCGCGTTTCGATCGGCACGGTGCGCAAGGCGATCGACGAACTGGTAGCTGAGCGCATCCTTGTGCGCCACCAGGGCCGCGGCACTTTCGTCGCGGGACACAGCGCGCGGCGCACCCTGTTCCATTTCTTTCACATCGTCCCGGCCGACGGCGGCAAGGAGCAGCCCGAGACTGAACTCCTGTCGTTCGCGCGCGCCAAGGCCGATGCCGACAGCGTCGCCCGCCTGAACCTCGCGCCGGGCGCGCCGGTGTTTCGCATCAGGAACCTGCTGCGCCTGCGCGGCACGCCGGTGGTGCTCGATGAAATCACCCTGCCGGCGGAGCGCTTTCCCCGTTTGAGCGAAAAGGTGTTCCGCGAGCGCGACAGCACCATCTACCAGCTCTACCAGGAACGCTATGGGATCAATGTGGTAAGAAGCGCAGAACGTCTGAGCGCGGCGCTCGCGGACCGGTCCAGCGCGAAACTGCTCGGCATCGCCGCGGGCTCGCCGCTGCTGCGCATCAAGCGCACCGCGCTGACTTATCACAACGTGCCGGTGGAACTACGCACCAGCCTGGTCAACACCGCGGCGCACGAGTACTTCAGCGACCTGGGCAAGAACTGAAGCCTCGTCCGCGACGGATTGCGCCCAGGTTCCTCCGTGCCCTGCGGCGACAAGGCTAATTACATTGCCGCGTAACTCTATCCCCGGCGAGGGCCTGAATCCGTATCAATGCGACGGATCTTCTTGCGCACCGCTCAGACATAGGCCGCACACAAATCTCCTTCTGCCTTGAGGCTATCGAACGAAGCGTAGTCCGCGTGCCATGGCTGCCCTGCGCGCAATGTAAGCGCATCCAGTTCACGCAACGTGACGCAGCCCTGCTGGCGCAGTTGTGCCGCGAATTTTTCCATATCCGGAAAATACTGCAAGGCGTCCCACCAGATGGCGCGGCCGGCCAGGAAACCGTTGGCGCCCGCCGAGTAGGCATACTCCATGACCCGCACAAATTGCGAAGGCGTAACTCCAGCGGATAGCATCACCCAGGGAATGCCGGCGTCGCGGCAGATGCCACCCATCTCGTCGAACCACTGCTGAGCCCGCATTTGCCCGGCACTGCCATCGCGCAGCGGCAGCGTCGAACCAGGCAGCGGGCTTTCCAGCTTTAACAGATCCACGCCGTATCGGGGATGCACGAATTCGCGTACGCTGCCAAGCACCAGTTCGGGTACTTTATCGGGCGACTCGACGTAATCTGCAGTATGGCGCGCGCTCTTCGCGAACGGGTAAACGAGCAACTCCAATACCATCGCAATGTCGTTGCGGCGGCACTCCGCACCGATCGTTTCGACATAGCGCTTCTGGTAGGCGACGATTTCCGGGTCGGCGTCCGGCCGGAACCACGCCAGCACTTTCACGCCGTCGCCGCCGGCGCGCTTGATCTTTTCGACGCTCCAATCACGGATCGAATGCGACTTGCGGCCTCCCGGGAGGTCTTCAAAACGATGGTCCTCTAGTGTCACCACGAGGCCGGTACGCGCAGGAAGCTTTTCCAATGCAGCTGGAAAGCAATAGTTGGGGTCGAACAACATCGCACTGGCGTGCTCGCCCAGGCTTTCCGCCAGCACACGCTTGACAGCCACCACGTCCGCAAAGCGCACTTCGTCCACGCCGATGCCGAGCGTTTTTGCAATCAGGTTCAAAATTGGCGGCCGCTGATCCATGGCCACCATGGTGAAATGCCCCGCCGGAGTCGCCATGCGGCGCAGCCCCCACTTTTTGCCCAGACGCAAATCGAAAGACATGCCTACTCCTCGAAATCATGCATAAATGACATCACAGCGGCCAAATCGGGGGCCCCCGCCCGCCCCCCCGCGCTTGTGCACTTTAGCGCCGCGACCGCCGTGGAGAATCGAAGCGCTTCGCGCGCCGGTATGCGCGCGCCGAGCGCGAAAGCCAGTGCGCCGTGAAACACATCGCCCGCGCCGGTGGTGTCCACTACATGCACCGGAAGCGCCGGAAGGCGATCGATGGCATGGCCGTCATCCCAAACAACGCCGCGTTCGCCCAAGGTCACTGCCGCCAAACTGCATCCGTGCCCGCGCGCGTAGCGCAGCCGGTCTTCCGGTCCGGCCGCGCTCGCGGCGTAGCCCGCCAGCCCAGGTTCGGAGAACACCGCATAGTCGGTATGCGGCAGCAAGGCTTCAAACACGGCATCCTCTGCCACATCCGCGTCAAGGACGGTCGGTATGCCGTGTTTGCGTGCGGCCCTGAACAGCGCCAGAGCACCTTCCGGCCAGCGCGGATCGGCCAGGACCGCGTCGAACCCTGCCACGGCCGGCAATGGCAGCCAGTTTGTGTCACCGGGCAAATCGGCGCCACGGAAATTGACGATCATGCGTTCGCCGCTTGCGTCAACCATGATGCCGGAAACCGATGAACGCGCCTGCGCAAACAGGCGGAAGTAACTGACATCCACGCCCTGCGCCGCCAGCTCTTCGTGCATCGTACGACCCGCGTTGTCCTCCCCCGCTCGGCCCCAGAACTGCACGCTCGCCCCCAGACGCGCCGCGGCTACCGCCGCGTTGGCCGCCATGCCGCCGCCGCCGAGTTGCAGGTCGAGCGCGCGAGTCTTGCCGGTGCCCTGCGGCAAATCATCGACCAGCCAGGTGAGGTCGAAAGCCGACAGGCCCAGACAGACTAGCCGTGGATGCGGCTGCGCGAGTGTTATTTGCATCGCTTAGGGCCGGCTCAGCGCAGCGCCCTGCCCTCGTTAATATCGAAAAGATGGGCCTTGTCCGCGGGAAAACCCAGCGTGACCACGTCACCCGCCTTTACCTGCAGCTCGGGTTGCACTCGTGCCACGCGCCGCATTCCATCGCTATCGAAATAGACCAGTGTGTCGGAACCGAGCGGCTCGACCACGCTGACGGTGATCTTCAAGCCGGGTTCGTCCGGATTCAGCACCTGCCAGTGCTCAGGTCGCACCCCCAGCACCGCCGCCGACCCGCCCCCGCGTAGCAATGCCGCCATACTTGCCGCCGGCATGCCGAAGCGGGCGCCGTTTTTCAGGCGGACGCCGTCTGCGTCCGCTTCGACATCGAAGAAGTTCATCGTTGGCGACCCGATGAACCCCGCCACGAACTGGTTTGCCGGCGTCTTGTAGACCTCGTCGGGCGCGCCGATCTGCTGAATCATCCCGCTCTTCAGCACAACGATCCGATCGGCCATCGTCATCGCCTCGATCTGGTCGTGCGTGACGAACACCATGGTTGTCCTGAGTTGCTGCGACAGCGCCTTGATCTCGGTGCGCACCTCCGCGCGCAGCTTGGCATCGAGATTGGACAGCGGCTCGTCAAACAGAAATACCTTGGGATCGCGCACCATCGCCCGGCCCATCGCCACCCGCTGGCGCTGCCCGCCCGATAGGGCTTTGGGCTTGCGCTGCAAGTAAGGCTCGATGCGCAGCATGCCTGCGGCGCGTTGCACGCGACGATCGATCTCGCGCCTCGGTGTGTTGCGCATTTCGAGTCCGAAAGCCATGTTGTCGTACACGCTCATGTGCGGGTACAGCGCATAGTCCTGGAACACCATCGCAATGTCGCGCTGCGCCGGGGCCACGTCGTTGACGCGAATGTCGTCGATGTACAGGTCCCCGGCATCGATGGATTCCAGCCCGGCGATGATGCGCAGGAGCGTCGACTTTCCGCAGCCGGACGGGCCGACAAAAACAATGAACTCCCGGTCGCGGATTTCCAAGTCGAGCGGCGGAATCACCAGCGTCGAACCGAAGCTCTTCGCCAGCCCCTGCATGCGTATCGACGCCATCCCAGTGCCCTTTATTCGAACGCGAGCAAAGGCTTGACCAGCTCGCCGGCGGCGAAGCGGGCGAACATCTCGGGCAAGACCTCGATACCGAACTGCGCGTCGACGATGCGACGATAGCGCGCCTTTTCCCGGCGCAATAGCTCGACATTGAGCGGGTAGTCCGATTTTGGAAAATAGAAGGTGCGGACCATATAGAAATCTTTGCGGCGGATGCCAATGGTTTCCTGCACCGGCCAGGGATTGTCGTTCTCGCCGACGAGAATCAATACGCCGCGCGGCAGCACGATCTCCATGCCCAGGCTGCGCGCGGCGTGCGCACCGCTGCACTCGACGATCAGTTTGAAGCGCAGGCTGGTATCGCCGACGGGATGGCGCTTTGCGCCGAAGGACTCGGCCAGCGGCAGGCGCTCTTCCTTGGGATCCG
>CAKKSJ010000017.1 GCA_919902965.1 Burkholderiales bacterium | reverse complement strand
AATCGCGCTGTCCAGCAGGTATTCCCAGCTGCCAGCGAAGGGGCGCGTGGACACCACGTAGGCCAGGTTGACCAGATCGCGCCCGCCGTGCGGCGCGACCAGCACCGGCTCGCGCGGCGCGAGTGCCGCCGACGCCCCCAGGTCTATCGGCTTGACGTCCAGGGGCAGCGTGGCGCGCAACAGGCCGAAGCCGGTGGCGTGATCATAGCCGGCCAGGGTGGCCGGGCTGGTCTTGCCCTGGGCAGTGGTGATTTCGATCGCGTCGGCTTCGATCACCAGGTAGCCGATGGTGAGAATGTAGCCGCGCTCGTCGATGATCACGCCGCTGCCTGCGCGCTCGGCGCCCAGCGTCGCACTGCTGCGCGCATCGGGAAGCGCGCGCGCCTTGACCCTGACCACGGCGCTGAGCAGCTCGTCGGCCTGCTTCTCGCCGATGGGCTTGGCTGGCGCCGGCTGCGCTGCAACCGGCGAGCCGGCGAGCGCAGCACAGAGAAATCCGGATGCGAACAGCAGATTCAGGAAAAGCTTCATCATGTCCTCCCGGCGCTAAAACGACGTCCCTGGAACCCTGGTGCATGCTCCCTGCAGGCGCACCGGACAAGCATAGTCAGGAGTTCGGGCCGAAGCAACCTGCGAATTTGAAACTTCCCAACGCTTGCGCCCAATCGGGCGACGGGCTATCGTTCGTGCTTTCATACGGAGGAAACTATGCCCCTGATCCAGGTCGATATGTTCGACGGCCGCAGCCCCGAATTCAAACGTGAATTCGTCGACGGCCTTACCCGCGAGACCTGCCGCCTGCTCAAATGCGAGCCGGCTGCGGTGCAAATCATTCTGCGCGACGTGAAAAAATCCGACTGGGCTACGGCCGGGGTGCTCTGGTCGGAAAAGAAATAGGCCGCCGACACGGGACTATCAGCGCCAAACCGTCGGCATCGGCCAGACGCGCGAGTAGATTAAGATTTGATTTTCCATGGTTTCAAGGTTAAATGGATCCTCCGCACGGATATCGCCGGGTGGGGCGGTACGGATTGCGCAGGTCAACGCAGAATGAAAGGGCAGGCAAATGGCAACAGGTAAAGGTAAAGGCATCCGGGAAGTCGCATTCGTCGACTGCTCCGGCGGTGGCCAGGTAGTGGTGGAGAAGAACATCGCCTACGTGGGCAACATGGGCAGCCCGGATGGCACGATTATCCTGGATGTCAGCGATCCCAAGAATCCGCGCGAGCTCGCGCGTTTGGGAATGCTGCCCGGAACCCACTCGCACAAGGTGCGGGTGGCAAACAACCTCATGCTGGTGAACCGCGAGTTCGTTTCGCCGCAACTCGCGCCCAGTTCCTTTCGCGGCGGCCTTGGAATCTACGACGTGTCGACGCCGAGCCAGCCGAAACTCATTTGCGAATGGACGACGCCAGGCATAGGCGTGCATCGCTTCGACTTCGACGGCCGCTTCGCGTACATCTCCGCCACCGACGAGGGATATATCGGCCACATCATGAAGATCCTCGATCTGGAGAATCCGGCCAAACCGAGGGAGGTTTCGCGCTGGTGGATTCCCGGGCAATGGATCGCCGGCGGCGAAGTGCCGACGTGGAAGAACGCCGATCACCGGATCCATCATCCTTTACGACTGGGGAATCGGCTGTACACCAGCTGCTGGCTTGCGGGCCTGCGCATTCTGGACATCGAGGACATGGCCAAACCCAAGGTGGTATCCGAGCTATGCTGGAGTCCGCCATTTCCCTGGCCCACGCACACCGCGCTGCCGGTTCCGTTCCCGGTACGCGGCCGGCGCCTGATGATCGTTGCCGACGAAGACGTCGCGCGCTCGGACGATTACCCCCCGTCGTTTCTCTGGATGGTAGACATCACGGACGAGAAACACCCGGTGCCATTCGGCAGCTTTCAGGTCGAGGCCGAGGATGGATCTGCGCGCCCGGCGTTTACCGGATGCCACCAACCGAGCGAAAAAATCACCGGCACCGAGATCCCGGTCGCATGGTTTGCGCACGGCCTGCGCGTTGTCGATTTCTCGAATCCCCACGCGCCGCGGGAAGTCGCCTGGTACGAGCCGACGCCCGTGAGCGGCATACCGCGCATCCAAAGCAACGACGTGACGGTCGACGACCGCGGGCTGATCTACCTGCTCGATCGCGTGCGCGGGATGCACATCCTCGAGCGCGTTTGATCCAGGCAGCAGAAGCGGGGCCGCCGGTTTTCAATCTGGCAAGCCCCGCCTGGAAGCATAGAAGAAGAATATAAGGAAGGCCGGCCGCAAGCCGTGAAGCCAATACCTGCCGGTAAGCAAAGTTTTGCGATGATTCGGTAACCTTGACTGACCGCAGAGCGCAACAACCCGCAATGTTCCAACACTAGGAGGAGACACAGCATGTCGTTCAAATGGAGAAAATGGGGTCCGGCGCGCGCCTTGTGCGCGGCCGCTCTCGTGTCTGCGGCGCCGTTTGTTTGCGCCCCCGCGCTGGCGCAGACCCTTACTGCGGTCATGTCGTCCGGGCTGCGCGTGACCGACCCGGTCATGAGCTCGGCGGCAATCACCAACACCCACGGCTACATGATCTACGACACGCTCCTGGGAACCGACGCCAACCACAAGGTCCAGCCGCAGATGGCGGAGAAGTGGCAGCTGTCCGCGGACGGCACGACTTATACTTTCACCCTGCGCAACGGGCTCAAATGGCACGATGGCGCGCCGGTCAAGGCCGAGGATTGCGTCGCCTCGATCAAACGCTGGGGGGCGCAGGACGTGATGGGTCAGGTGCTGATGGGCCTGGTGACGAACATGAAAGTCGTGGACGACAAGACTTTCCAGATCGTGGTCAAGCAACCGACCGGCATCGTGCTCAGCGCTCTGGCGAAAATCGGCACGCGGACGCCGTTCATGATGCCCAAGCGCATCGCGGATACGCCGTCGTCCCAGCCGATCAAGGAATACATCGGGTCCGGACCGTTCAAGTTCGTCGCCTCCGAGTTCAAGCCGGGCCTCAAAGTAGTCTACGAAAAGAACAAGGACTATGTCCCGCGCGGCGAGCCCGCGAGCTGGACCGCCGGTGGCAAAGTTGTCCACGTCGACCGCGTCGAATGGGTCTCGATGCCCGATTCCCTGACCGCGGCGAACGCGTTGCTGAACCAGGAGGTCGATTTCATCGAGGTGATGTCCTACGACCTGCTGCCGATGTTCGAGGGCAGAAAAGATCTCAAGGTCGACATTCTGGACAAGCTCGGGCTCTGGACCTACTACCGGTTCAACTTCCTCTATCCCCCGTTCAACAACAAGCTTGTCCGCAGGGCGGCCATGTATGCCGTGGGGCAGCAGGACGTCCTGAAAGCGCTGGCCGGCGACCCCAAGTACTATAAGATCTGCGTCGCGGTATTCGGCTGCGGGACCCCTTACGCGAGCGCCTACGGCGAGGAGATGCTCGTACCGGCGAATGTCGACAAGGCGAAACAACTCCTCAAGGAGGCGAAGTACGACGGCACGCCGGTGGTGATCCTGCATCCCACCGACATCAGCTCGGTAAAGACGCAACCCGTCGTGATTGCGGATGCGCTGCGCAAGGCCGGCTTCAAGGTCGATCTGCAGTCGATGGACTGGCAAACGGTGACGACTCGCCGCGCAAGCAAGAAGCCGCCGACCGAGGGCGGATGGAACCTGCACCCCACCAACGGCCCCCTGGTCGGGATTTCCGATCCCTTGCGCAACCAGGCGGTAGGCACCAACGGCAGCCGGGCATGGTTCGGCTGGCCTGATTTTCCGGAGATCGAGGCGCTGCGGGCCAAGTTCGCGATCACCTCGGACCCGGCCGAGCTCAAGAAAATCGCCGAAGAGATCCAGAAGCTGGTAATCGATGAGGGAGTGGTTGTGCCGCTCGGGCAGTTTGTCGTTCCGTCCGGCTACAGCGCCAAACTGACCGACCTGCTGGAATCACCCGTCAGAGTCTTCTGGAACGTCAAGAAGGGCAAGTAGAGACCGTTCGCGATGCTGGCGTATATCGCGAGGCGGCTCATGGCCACCCTCCCCGTGGTGGGGACGGTGGCCCTGGTGGTGTTCTCGATCCTGCGCCTCACACCGGGTGACCCGGCGGCGATCATCGCCGGGGACAGCGCCACTACCGAGCAGCTGGAGCAGATTCGCGTTCACCTGGGCCTGGACAAGCCCATCCACATCCAATTCTTCCTGTGGCTGTTCCAGATTCTGCGCGGCGACCTGGGAGTTTCGCTGATTTCAAACGTGCCCGTGTCCGGGATGATCCTGGACCGGATGGGCCCGACCCTGGCGCTCAGCACGACCATCATTCTTTTCAGCGTGATCGTTGCGATTCCGCTGGGCGTGATCGCCGCCTGGCGACAGGGTACCGTGCTGGATCGGTCGGTGAGCGCGTTTTCGGTGCTCGGCTTCTCGGTGCCGGTGTTCGTCAACGGCTACCTGCTGATTCTGCTGTTCTCGATCGGCCTCGGATGGCTGCCGGTTCAGGGCTACAAACCGCTCGCCGACGGCTTCCTGCCGTTCTTCGTCCGACTGATCCTGCCAACCCTGGCGCTCAGTACGGCATACATCGCGCTGATTGCGCGCATCACGCGAACCAGCATTCTCGAGGTCATGGGCGAGGACTACATCCGCACCGCGCGCGCCAAGGGATTGAAGGAAAACGCCGTCCTGCTCCGGCACGCGCTGCGCAATGCCGCCGTACCGATCGTCACCATCATCGGCGTCGGCATCGCCCACCTTATCGGCGGCGTCGTGGTCACGGAATCCGTTTTCAATCTACCCGGACTCGGTCGGCTCGTGGTGGAAGCCGTGTTGGCGCGTGACTACCCGGTAATCCAGGGCCTGATCCTGCTGTTCTCTTTCCTCAACATCCTGATCAATCTCGTGGTCGACGTGCTCTATACCGTGATCGACCCCCGCATCCGCTATTGAAGAATCCTCTGGTACTCGTTGGCGCAGAGAAATACACCTCGCAGACCCTGTCCGGCAGGCGGATTGCCCTTGGAAGCAGGTCGAGCTCCGCTGCGCCCCTGACAGGGGATGCGAACCGATGAAAGAACTCCTGTCCGCCAAGATCGACGCCGTCCCCGACATGGCAGCGTCGGAGGGATCTCCCGCCCCGGCGTCGTTCGGCCAGATCAGGCGTACCCTGACCAGCGCACCGGTACTGATCGCGCTGGCCATCCTGGGTATTACCGTGCTGATCGCGCTTTTTGCGCCTTTCCTGGGAACGGGCGACCCGCTCGCCATCAATCCCGGTGAGCGGCTGAAGCGCTTGTCCGGCGCCCATTGGCTGGGCACCGATGCCTTTGGTCGCGACGTGTACTCGCGCGTGATGTACGGCGCAAGGATTTCGCTTTTGGTCGGCCTGGGCGCTGCGCTGGCGAGCGTGTCGCTCGGACTATTCATCGGCGTGATCGCGGGTTATTTCCGTTTGCTCGACTCGATCATCATGCGCGTGATGGACGGCGTCATGGCTATTCCGGGGATACTCCTGGCGATTGCCCTGGTGACCATCTCGGGCGCGAGCCTGATGACGGTGGTCGTCGCAATCACCATCCCGGAAATTCCCCGCGTAGTGCGGCTGGTGCGTAGCGTGATCCTGAGCATACGCAACGAGCCTTACGTCGAAGCAGCGATCGCCCTCGGTACCCCCTTGCCCGCGCTCCTGCTGCGGCACATGGTACCCAACACCGTGGCGCCGCTGATGGTGCAGGGCACTTTCGTTTTTGCCTCGGCCATGCTAACCGAGGCGGCGATGAGCTTCCTCGGCGTGGGTCTGCCACCCGAATTCCCCTCGTGGGGCAACATCATGGCCGAAGGGCGGACTTACTTCCAGCTCCTGCCCGGCCTGATCCTCTATGCCGGCCTGTTCCTGGCACTGACAGTGTTGAGCGTCAACGTGATCGGAGACGCCATGCGCGACGCGCTGGATCCACGCATGGCGCGTAAGCTATGAGCGCACAGGTGTTGAGGATCGACGGCCTTTCGGTACAGGTGGTCGGAAAACCCGCGAGCCAGCGCGTCGTCGCGGATGTCAGCTTCGATGTCCACCAGGGCGAGACTCTGTGCGTAGTGGGTGAATCCGGTTCCGGCAAATCGGTCACCGCGCTTTCGATCATGGGACTGTTGCCGCGCGGAAGTCTCGCATCCGCCGGCGGCCGCATCCTGGTGGAGGACGAGGACATCCTGACCGCGAGCGAAAGTCGTCTTCGGGCGCTGCGCGCCACCCGCATGGCGATGGTGTTCCAGGAGCCGATGACAGCGCTCAACCCGGTGGAGCCGGTTGGCAAACAGGTCGACGAAGTACTGCGCGTGCACGGCAAGTTCACCCGGGCCGAGCGCCGCGAAAGGGTGCTCGCCATGCTCGATGCCGTACACCTGCCAAATGTGCGGCAGATCTACGACGCTTATCCCCATCAGTTGTCCGGCGGCCAACGCCAGCGCATCGTCATTTCGATGGCCCTGGTCCTGCAGCCCAAGCTCTTGATCGCCGACGAGCCGACGACCGCGCTCGACGTCACCACGCAGGCCCAGATCCTCGCCCTGATCCGCGAGCTGCAGGAGAAGCACAACACGGCCGTGATGTTTATCACCCATGACTTCGGCGTCGTTGCCGAGATTGCCGATCGGATCGTCGTAATGCACCGCGGATGCGTGGTCGAGGTGGGCGCACGCGAGGATATCCTCGCCCGTCCACTGGAGGCGTACACGCGCATGCTGGTCGCCGCCGTGCCCAGCCTGATTCCGCGGCAAC
>CAKKSJ010000016.1 GCA_919902965.1 Burkholderiales bacterium | reverse complement strand
ATCGCGGTCCCGGCCCCTTACTATTCAACTAATACGTTGAGTACTTGAATTATACTTAACTTGCAAGCGAGGTCAAGGCCTAAATGGACGGGAAGAAAGTATGACATTCAACGAATGGGCGCTGGCCCACGAACCGGCGGTCCGCCTCGCCGCCTTCTTCGGCGTGTTCGCGCTGATGGCGGTGTGGGAGGCGCTCGCGCCCAGGCGGGCACGGCTGCTGCCGCGGCGGGTGCGCTGGCTGCACAATCTTGCGCTGGTGGTGTTGAACAGCCTGATCCTGCGCCTGCTGTTCCCGGTCGCGGCGGTCGGATTCGCCCTGCTTGCGGCCAAGAGCGGATGGGGATTGCTGAATGCCTTCGGGGTTCCGTTCTGGTGGGCCTTCGCGCTGTCGGTGATCGCGCTCGACTTTGCTATTTATCTGCAGCATGTCATGTTCCACGCCGTGCCGCTGTTTTGGCGCCTGCACCGGGTGCATCACGCCGATGCGGACATCGACGTGACCACCGGCGCGCGCTTTCATCCGGTCGAGATTTTGCTGTCGATGCTGATCAAGTTCGCGGCCATCGCGGTGCTCGGGGCGCCGGCCGCCGCGGTGCTGGTGTTCGAGGTGCTGCTGAACGCCACGGCGATGTTCAACCACGCCAATCTGCGGCTGCGCGCGCCGGTCGATCGCTTGCTGCGCTGGCTGTTGGTGACACCTGAGATGCATCGCATCCATCATTCCATGGAGGTAGCCGAGACCAACAGCAACTTCGGTTTCAACTTGCCCTGGTGGGACCGGCTGTGCGGCACCTACCGCGAACGCGCGCGCCTGCCGCAGGAAAGCATGGCGATCGGCGTGCAGGGGCTGACCGGCAGCGATCTAGCGGTCAAACTCACAGGCTTGCTTGCAATCCCTTTCGCCAATGCAGGCAGCGGGTATGCGATCGGGGGTGCACAGGAATCCGACCATGAAGGCCGGTAAGGCAATCCGCGTTGCGCTCGCCCTGACGCTGGTCGCGGGCCTGGCCTTCGGTTTCGCCAACCGTGAGGCGCTGAGCGCGGATGCGCTTTCGAGTTGGCTGGCCGGGGCCGGCGTCTGGGCACCTTTGGCCTTTATCGCCCTCTATGCGGCGGCGACCGTGTTGTTCCTTCCCGGTTCGGTGCTGACGCTTGCCGCAGGCGCGCTGTTCGGCGCCATCCCCGGAGCGCTGTACAGCCTGACCGGCGCCACGCTGGGCGCAACGCTCGCCTTTCTTGCCGCGCGCTATCTCGGCGCGGATTGGGTCGCGCGCCGCGCCGGCGGCAGGCTGAAACAATTGATCGAAGGGGTGGAAGCCGAAGGCTGGCGCTTTGTCGCTTTCGTGCGACTGGTGCCCTTGTTCCCCTTCAACCTGGTGAACTACGCGCTCGGCCTGACGCGTATCCCGCTGCTTGCCTACGCGGCTGCCTCCTTCGTCTGCATGTTTCCCGGCGCGCTCGCCTATGCCTGGCTCGGTCATGCAGGGCGCGCAGCGCTAGCCGGAGAAGCCGGCGCAATCCGTAACGCATTATTGGCGCTGGCGCTGCTCGCGTTCGTCGCTTTCCTGCCCCGGCTGGTACGACGCTATCGCCAGGCCGGCTTCCGTTGGATCGATAGCGGCAGGCTCCAAGGCCAGCTTGGCGGGAACGGCAAGCCGCAGGTGATCGACGTACGCAAAGCAGACGACTTTATCGGTCCGCTTGGCCACATTCCCGGCGCCCGCAACATTCCGCTGGAGGAACTGTCTGCGCGCCTCCAGGAACTCGATGCGTTGAAGCAGCGTCCGCTGACGCTCATATGCCGGACCCACAAGCGTTCGCAAACCGCCGCCGGTCTGCTCAAACAAGCCGGTTTCACTGACATCCGGATCCTGCGTGGTGGCATGGAACAATGGAACCGGCAGGGGCACGCGATCGCGCGCGAATCAATTCCATGACGCGATAGGAGAACGACACCATGAAAACCTTATTCATCCTGAACGATGCGCCCTACGGCAGCGAGCGCAGCTATAACGGCTTGCGCCTTGCCGGCGCCCTGTCGAAGGCGGAAGGCGAAGAAATGAAGCTGTTCCTGATGGGTGACGCCGCGTCCTGCGCCAAAGGCGGACAAAAGGTGCCCGAGGGTTACTACAATATTCAGCTCATGCTCGGGCGCGTCGTGCGCAACAACGCCGACGTCGGCGTGTGTGGAACCTGCATGGATGCGCGCGGGATCACCGATCCCGAGCTCCTGGAGGGAAGCTACAGAGGGACGCTCGCCGAGCTGGCGTCCTGGACGCAGTGGGCCGACAAAGTGATCGTGTTTTGAGTAGCACCCGAACTGCGCCGATTGCCGTTTCCGCGCAGGTCTTGGTTTTGCGCTGGAGCAGCGCGATTACGAAGCGCCAGATGGCATGCTTGCTCCCGCAAACACCGGGCCGAGCGGGCGCAGGCGCAGGCCGTGCCGCAGCCGGGTCCAGTGGAATTCGACCGGGTCGGCCAGGGCCGGTCCGGGCGCGCGCACGACCAGAACTTCTTTTGCGATCGGCTGGAAGTCGGCGCGAAAATGCACTGAGCTCTTGAGCGCGATCAGGCGCTGCGTTTTCGACTCGACGCCGAGATGGCGGAACATGGACTGGTCGGCTGCCTGGCATTTCTTCGAGGCCAGCAGCACGCGTACGCCGGGCGCCTCGCGGCTGCGCAGCAGCGCCATCGGCCCCAGATTCAGTTGCAGGCCGCGTTGGTAGGGGCCGGTGCCGGCGAAATTGCCGTCGCCCAGCGCCTCCACCGTGAATTCGCCCGCGAGCGGCACATGGCCGGGAACCCCGGAGATTTCGCCCAGCGCGAAGCGTGCCGACTTTCCGCGCCCGAGCGCGTGCGCTGCTGCGGCCGAGGGCGGGTCGATCAGCATCCCCAGCACCGCGTCGTGGGCGCGCAGCCGGATCATCGCGGCGAGCAGCCCGGTGGTGTCGCCATTGCCGCCTGCGCCGGGATTGTCCTGGGTATCGGCGAGCACCACCGGCGCGCCGGGCTGGCCGCGCTGCATCGCGCGCCTGACCGCGTCCTCGGGCGAGTACATTTCCAGCGCGAAGTCCTTTTCCGCAGCGGCAACTTCTCCCGCCAGACGGGTCACTGCGGCGCGCAGCCGCGCCGCGTCGGCGGCATAGCCGAAAACGCTCATGCCGCATTCGGCGAAATCTGCCATCGGAAAGCCAGGGGTGAAGGACAGCCACAGGCCCGGCTGCTGTTCGATGCGCGCCAGCGACTGGTACAGGCCCTTGCACGGTTCGATCAGGGAACACTGCGAGGGAAGGGAACTGAGGTAATCGAGCGTCTTCCAGGCTTTCGCCATAGGCCGGCCGCGCTTCAGGGTGGCCTCGAGCAATTGCGCCGCGCGCTGCCCGGTCTCGGCCATGTCGACATGGGGATAGGTGCGATAAGCGACCAGACCATCGGCGCCGGCGATCATCGCGCGCGTGACGTTGGCATGCAGGTCCAGACTCGCGATGATGGGGACGCGGTCGCCGACGACTTTGCGCACGCGCGCGAGCAGTTCGCCCTCGCCGTCATCGAAATGCTCGGCCACCATGGCGCCGTGCAGATCGAGATACACGCCGTCCACCGGTCCGGCCTCGGCCAGGCGCCGCACGATCTCTCCCGCGATGCGCTCATAAGCTTCCTGCGTGACCTGCGCCGAAGGCGAGGCTGCGGCCCAGGCGAGCCCCACGGTCCTGTGCCCCAGCGCATGCAGGCTATCGAGCGCGCCCGCCGCCGGCAGGTTGGCGCCTGCCACCGCGTCCGCGATCGCGGCGCCGAATTGTATCCCGGGCCGTCCTGCGCCGACCTCGAACGCGCGGTAATTGGCCCTGGTCGGCGCAAAGGTGTTGGTCTCGTGCTGGAAACCGCCGACGGCGATCAAAGCCATGCCTGCTCCCGGGTTTTTGACTAGCCCACATGTTACGCGTCGGCGCGGACATTTGAGCGGCTCGAACAAAAATATAGGCCTGCGCGCAGGTTATAATTCGGCGCCGGCCCGCAGTGACGGAAATGGCGGAGAGCGCTGCGGACGCTGCGCCGAGCTTGATCGTTTGTACCGAGGGTGAGGAAACAATAATAGTGGAAGCAGTCCTCTGGTGAGCGCGCTGTTGCAGGTCGAGGGTCTGCGCGTGGACATCCCGACGCCGATGGGCATGCTGCACGCCGTGCGCGGCGTGGACCTGGCGCTCGAAGCCGGCGAAACCCTGTGCCTGGTGGGAGAATCCGGCTGCGGCAAGTCGCTGTCCGCGCTCGCGCTGATGGGCCTGCTGCCGCGCGCGGCGCGCCGTTCCCTGTCGCGTTTCAGTTTCGCCGGCGAGGACCTGCAGCGGGCGAGCGAGCGGCGCATGGGCGATCTGCGCGGTGATCGCATTGCAATGATCTTTCAGGAGCCGATGACTTCGCTCAATCCGTCCTGGTCCATCGGCAACCAGCTGGAGGAGGGGTGGCTGCGCCACCGCGGCGGGCCGGCGTCGGTAGCGCGCGAACGCGCGCTGCATCTGCTCGAGCGCGTCGGCATCACCGGCGCGACGAGCCGCCTGGGGCAGTACCCGCACCAGCTCTCCGGCGGCCTGCGCCAGCGCGTGATGATCGCCATGGCGCTGATGTGCGAACCCGCGCTGATGATCGCCGATGAGCCGACCACCGCGCTCGATGTGACGGTGCAGGCGCAGATCCTGCATCTCTTGAAGGAACTGCAGCGCGAATTCGGCATGGGCCTGATACTCATCACCCACGACCTCGGCATCGTCGCGCGCGTGGCCGACCGGGTCGCGGTAATGTACGCCGGCGAGATCGTGGAACAGGGGCCGGTGGCGCGCCTGTTCAGCCGGCCCTCGCATCCGTATACGCGTGGCCTGCTCGACTGCATCCCGGTGCCGGGACGCCTCGCGCCGGGCGAGCGCCTGGGCACCATCCCCGGCGTGGTGAGCCCGCCGATAGGCGCGCTCGCCGGCTGCCAGTTTCGCAACCGCTGCAGCGAGGCCGAGGACGCGTGCGCCACGCGCGCGTTCGAGCTGCGCGAGCTGGGCGGCGGCCAGCGCCTGCGCTGCAGATTGGACGCGGCAGCATGAGCGAGACCTTGCTCGAGCTGGTGGAGGTGCACCGGCGCTTTAGCGTGAGCGCGGGCCTGTTTCGCGGCTCGCGCAGCTTGCATGCGGTCAACGGGGTATCGCTGCAGCTGCGCCGCGGCGAGGTGCTGGGCCTGGTGGGCGAATCCGGCTGCGGCAAATCGACGCTGGGCCGGATGCTGCTGGGCCTGCTGGCGGTGAGTTCGGGGGAGATCCGGCTCGAAGGCCGGCCGCTGGCCGCGACCAGCACGCGCGATCTGGCGCGGCGGGTGCAGCCGATTTTCCAGGATCCGTATTCCTCGCTCAATCCGCGCAAGACCGTGGGCGCGATCGTGGGCCTGCCGCTGGAGGTGCATGGCATCGAAGCCGATGCCGGGGCGCGGCGCACGCGGGTGCAGGATACGATGGAACGCGTAGGACTGCCGGCGCGCTTTTTTCACAGCTACCCGAACCAGCTCTCGGGCGGGCAGCGCCAGCGCGTCGCGGTCGCGCGCGCGCTGGTGATGCGGCCCGAGATCATCATCTGCGACGAACCCACTTCGGCGCTGGATGTTTCGGTGCAATCGCAGATTCTGAACCTGCTCGAAGACATGCGGCGTGAGTTCGACCTCACCTATCTGTTGATCAGCCACAACCTCGCGGTAGTCGAGCATATCGCGACGCGCGTGGCGGTCATGTATCTGGGGCGCATTGTCGAGGAGGCCGATACCGCCGCCCTGTTTCGCGCGCCGCGGCATCCCTATACGCGCGCGCTGCTTGCGTCCGTGCTCACGCCCGAGCCCGGTCTCGGTGTACCGGACACGCATCTGGGCGTAAGCTATCCGAATCCGATCGACCCGCCGCCGGGCTGCACTTTTCATCCGCGCTGCGGAGATGCGCTGCCGGTCTGCCGCGAGCGCGCACCGGCT
>CAKKSJ010000015.1 GCA_919902965.1 Burkholderiales bacterium | reverse complement strand
GGGTCTGGATACCCTATTCTGCGCCGGGCCTTGTCATCCTTCAAGCAGATCAATCCGTTAAGCAGGTCAGGCACACTAAATGCTCTGAAAAATACCCGATTCGCATGGAAACCGCACATCCGTTGCAGCAAACAACTGCAAATCCCAGGCTCCTGGATCTGGTGCGCGGCGTGCTGCGGCGCAAACACTACAGCATCCGGACCGAGCAAAGCTATGTCGATTGGATCAGGCGCTTTATCCTCTTCCACGGTAAACGGCATCCGGCACAGATGGGCAAGTCGGAGGTAATTGCATTTCTGACGTATCTGGCGGTGCAGCGCGACGTGGCGGTGTCGACCCAGAATCAGGCGCTTTCTGCAATCTTGTTCCTGTATCGGGACGTGCTTGAACTGGATTTGGGTTGGATAGAAGGCTTCGAGCGTCCGAAGCGTCCGGCGCGTCTTCCGGTAGTGCTGACGCCGATGGAGTCGCGCGCGGTGCTGGCGCAGCTCGAAGGCACCAAGTGGCTGATGGCAAGCTTGCTGTACGGTTCAGGGCTGCGTTTGATGGAATGCCTGCGACTTCGCGTCAAGGACGTGGATTTCGGCTATGGGCAGATACTGGTTCGTGATGGCAAAGGGGCAAAAGACCGTGTGACCATGCTGCCGGCGGTTGTCGTTGAGCCGCTCAAGGCGCACCTTGCCAGAGTTCTCGCTTTGCATCGGCGGGATCTGGAGGCTGGTTACGGCGAGGTCTTTCTGCCGCATGCGCTGGAACGCAAGTATCCGCGCGCGGCACGGGAGTGGAACTGGCAATACGTCTTTCCCTCGCGCAAGCTCTCGGTGGACCCGCGTAGCGGCGCGACGCGCCGCCATCATCTTGACGAAGACGTGCTGCAAAGGGCGGTAAAAGAAGCGACGCGCACGGCTGACGTGCACAAGCCGGTCAGTTGCCACGCGTTTCGCCATTCGTTCGCAACCCATCTGCTGGAAAACGGCTACGACATCCGCACGGTGCAGGAGCTGCTCGGGCACTCCGATGTGAGCACGACCATGATCTACACCCATGTGATGAACAAAGGCGGTCGCGGCGTGCGCAGTCCAATGGACTCACTACCGGAGGTGACCCTCTACAACTCGTAGCTACCGCGAAAGACTGCCTCCTGTCTGTCGTTCGCACGCGAATGGCCGGTATGGAGAAGAATCGTCACTGGCCGGTTCTGTCAAGGCTTGTAGGACGCCTCGCAACACCCGGTTGTTTATCCCGGTCGCCGCGAACGCCGAGCAGCCGCCTTGCGCAGCAGTTCGAGGCCGCGCGCCGCCTTGCCTCTGCCGCGCGCGGCACGCACCTGAAAACGCACCTCGGCGTCGTGTTCGTCGATGGCGACGGTCGCCATCTCGTCGATCAGTTTGTTCACGCTCAGCTTGCGCTTCTTGGCTACCTGCTGCAGCCGATCGCGTTTTTCCTGCGGCATGCGAATGATCAGTGCGCTCATGCTTCTAAAGAAGTTCCACGCCGGGCAGCGACCCCATGCGCTTGTCGAAACTGAGAATGCGGCTGCATCCGGCCCCGGCTGCTTTGGCGACTATCAGGCAGTCCGGGAAATCGGCGCTGCCAGTTTCGAAGCGGGCGAGAGCGTCGCGCACGGACGGCGGCGATTCGAGGGTAATGCTTGCATTGTCGAGCAGGGCGCGCACCGTGCGCGCGATGTCGATACGCGCAAGTCCGTAGCTCTTCGCCAGAGTCCAGCACAGTTCGAGCAGCACGATGTCGGCCACAAACAGCCCGCCATCCTCGTCAGCGTGCGTGTCGAGTGCTGCTTTTGCGCGTCGGGCCTGCGTTTCGTTGTCGCGGGTGACGAGCCGCACCAGGACGTTGGTGTCGAGCGCGATCACTTGCGCGAGCGGCTGTTGCGCGCGCCGACCGCAGCGGCAATGCCTTCGTCCATTGCTTTGATACTGCGCGATTTGACACCCGGACGATGCACCAGGCCGAACAGGCTGTCGGCGCCGCGAGCCAGCACCCGGACCCGCAGGGAGCCGTCGTCCTGCACTTCGAAGTCGAGCCTGCTGCCCGGCGCGATGCCGGTCTTGTCGCGGATTTCCTTGGGAACCGTGACCTGCCCCTTGTCTGTGACAGTTGCCAGCATGCGAGCCTCCTGAAGCGGTGTGAAGTCCGACTCATTGTCGCAAGTAAGGAATATTTAGTCAATAGGAATCACTTATATATGTAAGGGCAGTGATCTCATGACGAACGGCAATTTCGACCGGCGTTGCCAGCTGGGCCGAAGCCGGGGTTCTTCCCGGCCCGGTCCTAATCGCAGCGTATCTCGGCGTCCTTGCGCCGGTACCACCACCAGGTGCCGAGCACGCAACTGAGGTAGAACAGAATGAACACGTACCAGGCCGCATGCGGGCTGCCGCTGGTTTGCAGCGATATGCCCACGGCAACCGGCACGAAGAACAATCCGAACGCGGCGATCGCGGCGGTGAAGCCCAGGGCGACCGAAGCCTCGATCTCGCCCTCGCGCTTGGCTTTCGCCAGTGCCTCCCCGCCCTGCCCTTTTGCCCGGAGCTGATGCAGGGTCATGAACACGGTGGGCACCATGCGGAACACCGAGCCGTTGCCGATGCCGGTGGTCAGGAACAACAGCATGAACGCGGCGTAGAACGCGGTGGCCGCGCCGGGATCGGTGGCGCTCGGCAGGAACGCCGCAATGCCGAGCGAGGCGACGAACATGACGACGAAATTCCAGAACGTCACGCGCGCCCCGCCGAGGCGGTCGGCCAGCCAGCCGCCCAGCGGCCGTATCAGCGCGCCGATCAGCGGACCGAAGAACGCGTATTTGAGCAGGCCCGAATCCGGAAACTGCGTCGCCAGCAGCGTCGGGAAGGCGGCGGCGAAGCCGATAAATGATCCGAAGGTCCCGCCGTAGAGCCAGCCCAGCATCCACGCATGCTTGCGCCGGAAGATCACGGCCTGCTCGCGGAAGGTCGCACGCACGCCGCGGATGTTGTGCATGCCGAACCAGGCGAGCAGCGTCGCGAGCAGTATGAACGGTACCCAGATATATCCCGCGTTCTGCAGCCACACCTGGCTGATGGCCGGATCGCTGTAGTTCTGCGGACCGCCGCCCATGAGGGCGAGCGCGCCGCCGTAGATGCTGAGCGGCGCGACGGCCTGCATCACGCCGACCCCCAGATTTCCCGCGCCCGCATTCCAGCCCAGCGCCGTGCCTTGCATGCGCTTCGGAAAGAAGAAGCTGATGTTCGCCATGCTCGACGAGAAGTTGCCGCCGCCCAGGCCGCAGAGCAGCGCGATCGCCACGAACACCACGTAGCTCGTGTTCGGATCCTGGACGGCGAGCGCCATCCACAGCGCCGGCAGCAGCAGCGTCGCCGTGCTGAACACGGTAAAGTTCCTGCCGCCGAAAATGGGCACGACGAAGGAATAGGCGAGGCGCAGCGCCGAACCCGACAGTCCGGGCAAGGCCGCCAGCCAGAACAATTCGCCGGTGGTGAACTTGAAGCCGATCTTCGGCAGTTCGATCACCACCACGCTCCACGCCATCCATACGGCGAAGGACAGGAACAGCGCAGGCATGGAGCAGAGCAGGTTGCGCAAGGCGATGCGCCTGCCCGTCGTCTGCCAGAAAGCCCCGTCGTCGGGCCGCCAATCGTGCAGCCAGCTTCCGGCGCCCACGCGTGCACCAAGCAGGTGTTCGTGGACCAGTTTGTCGCGCAATCCGGTGTCCTTCTCCAGGATTTCCTCGCGTTCGCCGCGTTCGGCGGCCCAGGTCCAGATCATCACGCCGGCGAGCACGGCGAACATCAGCATGAAGGCGCTGCTGCGCACGTTGGTGGCGTCGGAGGCGACACCGAAGATGATGGGCATCGTAAAGCCGCCCAGGCCGCCGATGACGCCCACCATTCCGCCGACTGAGCCCATGTTGTTCGGGTAATAATCCGCGAGGCTGCGGTAGACGCTCGCCTTGCCTATGCCCTGCGCCACCCCGACGATGAATACCAGGACCGTGAACAGCACGACGCCGACGCCGATCTCGTAATTGACGTCCCCCTTGATGCCATGAACCGTCAGCGTTGTGGGAGGGTAGGAGAGGAAGAACAGGCACACGATGCAGATCCAGAACACCCACCAGGTGACCGTGTCTCCACCCCACTTGTCGGAGGCGAAGCCGCCCGCCGCGCGGATCACGCCCGAAGGCAGCGTGAAAAACATCGTTATGAAGGCCGCGGACTTCAGATCCAGCCCGAACTCGCCGATGTAGTACTTCGGCAGCCACAGCGCCAGCGCGACGAACCCGCCGAAGACGAAGTAATACGCCAGGCCATAGCGCCACATGCGGGCTTCGGTCAGCGGCGCCAACTGCTGCGCGAGGGTCAGATGCTCCTTCTTCAGCTTGCGTTCCATTTGCTTCGGATCGGGGTAGGTGAAAAACCAGAAAACCACCGCCATGACCAGCATGGCGACCGAATACACCTGGGGCACGGCGCGCCAGCCGAAGGCCACCACGATCAGGGGCGCGACCAGGTTGGTCACCGCGGCGCCTGCGTTGCCCGCGCCGAAAATGCCCATGGCCGTGCCCTGCTTCTCCTTGGGGAACCATGCCGAAGTGTAGGCGATGCCCACCGCAAAGGAACCGCCGGCTAGCCCCACGAACAAGCCGATGGTGAGGTACTGCCAATACTGGGTCGCGAACGCGAGGCCATAAGTCGGGATCGCGACCAGCAGCATCTGGATGAAATAGACGATGCGGCCGCCGTAGCGGTCGGTGAGCACGCCCAGCGGCAGGCGTATCAGAGAGCCGGTCAGGATGGGTGTGGCGACCAACAGGCCGAACTCCGTGTCGCTCAAGCCGAGCTCCCGTTTGATGCGGATGCCGATGATCGAGAACATGGTCCAGATGGCGAAGTTGATCGTGAAGGCCAGCGTGTTCATCGCGAGGACCGAATAGCTCTTGCCTTTGTCTGTCAGTGCCATGACCTGTGCTCCAAATGTGTTGTATTGCGTGCAAGGTGCGGGCAGTCAATGCCTCGCAAGCCCCGGAACTGGTACGCGATCACCCTGCTTCGAACTGTTTAGCTTAGCGATTGGCGCCGCGGCCCCGCACCAGCTGGTAGGGCCGCAGCAGGTAGAACACCGAAGCGAATCCGCTCCAGATATGCACCAGGCGCGTGAACGGGAACACGAGGAAGATGCTGAGCCCGAGCACGATGTGCAGCTTGAAGATCCACGACACGCCGCCGATCATTTCCACGGCGCCCGAGCGGAAGCTCCAGATGCGCTGCGCCCAGCCCATGAATTTGACCATCTCGGAGCCGTCCATGTGCTGCATCGACAGCGGAATGCCGGCGAGCCCGAGCAGCACTTGCGCGAGCAGCAGGAACAGCACGATCACGTCCGCCGGCCGGCTGGTGGCGCGTATGCGCGCGTCGCCGAGCCGCCGTTGCAGCAGAATGATCAGCCCCAGCGCGCACATGGTGCCGAAAATGCCGCCGCCGACGATGGCGGTCATCTGCTTTTCCGCGAGCGGTATGCCGAGCATGTGCCAGATTCTGACGGGTGTGAGCAGGCCGGTGAAATGGCCGGCGAAAATGCCCAGCACGCCGATGTGGAACAGGTTCGATCCCCAGCGCAACTGCCCGTGGCGCAGCAACTGCGATGAGTCGCTCTTCCAGGTGTACTGCTCGCGGTCGAAGCGGATCAGGCTGCCGAGGAAAAATACCGCGAGGCAGATATAAGGGTAATAGCCGAACAGGAACTGGTTCAGATAGGTTTTGAAGTCCATGCGAGGCTCCGGATTCAGGGGTTCTTGGGAACAAAGCGGATGAATTGCGGCCGCGACTGCTGCGCGCCGTGCGCCGCTGCATTGGGACCGAACTCCACCGGAGCCTCATCCCATTCCTCATCAAGCGACGGCGCGGCCTGCGCCTTGACCGCGCCTTTCGGTGCCGCGAGCCGCGCCGCGCCGTGCAGATCGAGCAAGGCGGCGAAAACGGCCGCATAGGGACTGCCGCTCGCGATCAGGCGTTCGCCGACTGCACGCAGGATATGCACGCAGTCCTCGATCAACTCATGCACCTCCTCCGCCGGCCGGCCGGCGAGATACTCCAGCAGCGCCGGCAGGTAATCCGGCAGCTCGTTCACGGCCAGGACGAAGCCGGATTTCCGGTAGAGCGCGTTCAGGTCCACCATCGCCTGGCCGCGGTCGCGCGAGTCGCCGTGGACGTGCTCGAACAGGTGCAGCGAGGTGGCGCGGCCGGCGTCGAACTGCGCCACGTAGCGCTCCTGCAGGTCGAGCAGGTCTTCGCGCTTGAGTTCCGCCAGCAGGCCGGCGAGCGCGTCCTGGGTCGCGCTGCGCAGCGCGGTTTCCGCGTTGAGCCTTTGCGCGAGCTCGGGCAGCGCCGCCACCAGTTCCACCGACGGGTAGCTGAGCAGCACGGCAAGCAATTTGAGTGTCTTCATGCTGTCGTCTCCTATGAAAGCGACTTGATCGGGATGGTTTTGTGCTTCTTGCCGCCGAACAGGCTCGCCTCGGACTGACCGTCCGAGCAGCCGTTGCCGAAGGAGAAGCCGCAGCCGCCACGCAGGTCGTAGGCGTTTTCCGCATACTCGCGGTGGGTGGTCGGAATGACGAAGCGATCCTCGTAATTGGCAATCGCCATGTAACGGTACATCTCCTCGATCTCGGCCTTGCCGAGTCCCACTTGTTTGAGCACTGCGTCGTTGTCGCGTTTTTCCACATGCCGGTCGCGCATATACGCCCGCATCGCGAGCATGCGCTCCAGCGCCGCCACCACAGGTGCTTCGTCGCCCGCGGTGAGCAGGTTGGCGAGGTACTGCACCGGGATGCGCAGGCTGCGCACATCGGGCAGCTGCCCGAAAGCGCCGAGTTGCCCGGCGTTGGCGGCCGCGGAAATCGGCGACAGCGGCGGCACGTACCAGACCATGGGCAGCGTGCGGTATTCCGGGTGCAGCGGCAGCGCCACCTTCCAGTCCATCGCCATCATGTACACCGGCGATCCCTGCGCGGCCGTGATCCACGCCTCGAGCACGCCGTCGGCGCGCGCCTGCGCCTGCACCGCCGGGTCGTTCGGGTCGAGGAACAGGTCCAGCTGCGCCCGGTAGAGATCCTTGTCCGAGGCCGCGCTCGCCGCCTCGGCGATCCGGTCTGCGTCGTAGAGCAGCACGCCCAGGTAGCGGATGCGGCCCACGCAGGTCTCCGAGCACACCGTCGGGTGGCCCGATTCGATGCGCGGATAGCAGAAAATGCATTTCTCGGCCTTGCCGGTCGCCCAGTTGTAGTAGA
>CAKKSJ010000014.1 GCA_919902965.1 Burkholderiales bacterium | reverse complement strand
CCGGCACGCTGTTTGCGGCGCATGCGCGCCTGGAGGCCCGCGGGCGCTGGATCGATGCCGCCCTCATTTCCATGTGCCAGTCGAACCGCCTGGGCGCGCAATGCCTGCGCGAGTATGGCGCCACCGCCTGCACCGATCTGACCGGCTTCGGTTTGATCGGACATCTGGTGGAAATGACCCAGCCCTCGGGCGTGGACGCGGAACTGAATCTTGCATCCTTGCCCATACTGGAAGGCGCGGAACAAACCAGCGCCGCCGGCATCCTGAGCTCACTGCAGCCTGCAAATGTGCGCCTGCGCCGCGCGCTGCGCAACCAGCTGGAAGCACTGAGCCATCCGCGTTATCCCCTGATCTTCGATCCGCAGACCGCCGGGGGCCTGCTCGCCAGCGTCCCGAAACAGAACGTCGCGGCCTGCCTGCAGGCGCTGCGCGCGCTCGGCTACGTCCACGCAACGGCCATCGGCCGCGTCCTGCCGCAGGGCGAGGCGCTGGAGCCCATCGTGCTCGCGTTGGACTGACGACGCGGCCGATGCGCTTCAAACTGCTAGCCGCCGCCGCTCTGCTTGCGCTGCTGGGAGGAACCTACTGGCTGTTGCACGATACCGGCGCGCTGGCGACGATCATGGACGGCGCCGCGCTGCACGACCAGGTCAGGCAGCTGGGGGCCTGGGGGCCGCTGCTGGTGATCGGCCTGATGGTACTGGCGATCATGCTGAGCCCCATACCCAGCGCGCCCATCGCCATGGCCGCCGGCGCCGCTTATGGCCATGTCTGGGGTACGCTCTATGTTCTCCTCGGCGCCGAGATCGGAGCGCTTTTCGCGTTTGGCCTGGCGCGCTGGCTGGGCGGGGAAACCATGCGGCGCTGGTTTGGCGATCGGCTGTCGGTGGGCTTGCTCGGATCCCAGAACGCGCTCATGGGTATCGTGCTGATCAGCCGCCTGCTGCCTTTTATTTCATTCGACATTGTCAGTTATGCCGCGGGCCTGACAGTACTGTCATTCTGGCGCTTCGCGCTCGCGACGCTGTTCGGCATCGTGCCCGCGAGCTTTCTGCTGGCCCATTTCGGGGGCGAGATGATCACCGGTGAATCCGATCGAATCATGATTTCGGTGCTGGCACTGGGTGCCATTACCTTGATCCCTTTAGCGGTGAAACTCGTACGCGACCGCCTGCGCCGGCCACGGAGCTAGCGCCGCCAGGCTGCGCCGCTCTTGATACTATTGGAAATGAATGCAGCAAGGGATGCCGCCTGAACCGCCCCAAGGAACCATGCCCCGAACCGGCCCGACATTTTTCTCTTTTCCCGCCGATGTGCTCGCGCACAGCGCGGAAGTAGCCGCGGTGGTGGCGGACCTGATGGCGGAACCGGCGTCGGTGTCGCCCAAGTATCTCTACGGCCCGCTGGGCTCGCGCCTCTTCGATGCGATTACCGAACTGCCCGAGTACTACCCGACCCGCACCGAACGCGCGCTGCTCGAAGCCTGCCGCGACGGTATCGCGCACGCGGCCGGACCCGCGCCTACGCTGATCGATCTCGGCGCCGGCAACTGCGAAAAGGCGCGCAGCCTGTTTCAGGCGCTCAATCCGGGTCAGTACGTCGCGCTGGACATTTCGGTGGACTTCCTGCGGCAGACGCTGATCCAACTGCAGCGCGAGTTCCCGCAACTGGAAATGCTCGGCATTGGCGCGGATTTTTCGTCGGGACTGCGCCTGCCGGACGCGGTGCGCCACGACAACCGCCTGTTCTTCTATCCCGGGTCGTCAATCGGAAACTTCACGCCGGAGCAGGCGCTCACCTTCCTCGCCGGCATCAGGGCGGAATGCGCCGGCGCCTATGGCGGCGGCCTGCTGATCGGCGTCGACCTGGTGAAGTCCGAAGCCCTGCTGCAGGCCGCCTATGACGATGCGCTCGGCGTCACCGCCGCATTCAACCTGAACCTGCTCAACAACCTCAATGCGCTGATCGGCAGCGATTTCGCCGTGGGCGACTGGCGCCACCATGCGCTGTTCAACACAGAGGCGTCGCGCATCGAAATGCACCTCGAGGCAAGACGCGACCTGAGCGTGCACTGGCCCGGCGGCGTGCGCGCATTTCGGCAAGGCCAGCGCATCCATACCGAGAACAGCTACAAGTACGCGCTGACCGACTTCAAAGCGCTGTTGGCGCAAGCCGGGTTCAGCCGGATCCAGGCATGGACCGACGCAAACAACTGGTTTGCGCTGTGCCACGCGATCGCGTAGCCGCTAAACCGGTAGCGCGCACAGTTCAGATCGCGCAGCTGCGAAAACCGCAGAACATGTCGGCCCGCTCGGGCGTGTAGAAATTTCGCCAGGTCCTGCGCAGCAGCCGCCGCGGCGTGGCGAAGCTGCCGCCGCGCAGCACGCGGTGTTCATCTGCGAACCAGGGCGCGGAGTATTCCTTGTAGGGATCGGCGGAGAATCCCGGATAGGGCGCAAACCGGCTGGAAGTCCACTCCCATGCGCGCCCGCAATCGAAGCGATCGGAGCGCGAACCGGCCGCACACTCCCATTCCGCCTCGCTCGGCAGGCGCCGGCCGGCCCAGGCGCAATAGGCTTCGGCCTCGTGCCAGCTCACATGCATCACCGGCGCGTGCGCCGCGAGCGGGGTCCAGCGATCGAAGCGGCGCACCGACCAGGCGCCGCCATCGCGCCTCCAGTAGCGCGGGTGGGCGAGCGCGAGCCGCTCGCGCATGGCCCAGCCCGCAGCGCTCCATAACTCGCGCCGTGCGTAACCACCCGCATCGACAAACGCCGCATACTCGGCGTTGCCGACGGCGCGCCGCGCGATCGCGAACGCAGGCAGGCTAACCGCATGCGCCCATTTTTCATTGTCGAACACGAAACCTGTGCCAGGGTTTGCACCGAGCGTGCAGGTTCCCGCGGGAATCTCAAGGTCTGCTGCGGGCGATGCGCCCGCTTCCGGCCAGGCGACCGGCATCGCATAAGCCAGCGTTTGCCACGTATAGCAAAACGCTTCGTTGTGCATGTCCTGGTGAAAGATCGCAAGCTGGGCGAAATACGCGCGCGCGTCGCTGAGCGGATCGCGATCGAGCAGCGCCTGCGTGCGCTCGTACACCGCTTCGACATAAGCGCGCGTCGCCTGCGCGTCGGGCAGGACCAGCGACCAGCGCGTATCGTGCGCGACACGCGCCGAGTCATACCAGCGGTCGGCGTGCGGCAGCATCGAGGGCCGGGCGAAATCCCCGCCGCGATGCAGCCAGAACTCCTGGAACCAGGCGATGTGCCCGAGTTCCCAGATCGGCGGATTGACTATCGGCAGCAAGGGAACAACGGGATTTGCGCCTTCGAGGAACTGCGTCAGCACCCCGGTCAGCCGGTGCGCGTCAGCCAGCCATTCGCGCAGGACGCCCGCCGGCGGATGCGGCCGGTACAGCGAAAAATCGGGCCAGCCGGCGCGCGCCGTCGGCTCTGCTATATTGTCCATAATGCCGCTTGGTCACTCACTCTATGCATGATCCGAATTTCTCCTGCCCGGCCGCGAATGCGCGGCCGCGACGCATCGCATGCGCATCCTCATTGTAACGCCCGCAGCGCCCGGTTCGCGCCACGGCAACCGCGCTACCGCCCTGCGCTGGGCGCGGCATTTGCGCGCGCTCGGGCATGAAACCCGGGTTGCGCTCGAATGGGACGGGCGCGATTGCGAATTGCTCATCGCCTTGCATGCGCGCCGCAGCCACGCGGCGATGCACGCGTGGAAAGCCGCGCACCCGCGGCGCCCACTGGTTCTGGTGCTCACCGGTACGGACTTATACCGCGATATACGCAGCGACGCCGACGCGCGCGCATCCTTGCGCCTTGCCGACCGCATGGTCGTGCTGCAGCCCAAAGGTCTGGAAGAACTCAGCGCGGCGCAACGCGCCAAGACCAGTGTGATCTTCCAGTCGGTGCGCGCCGTGCGCCGCCAGACGCCGCCGCGCAGCTATTTCCTGGTGAGCGTGATCGGCCATTTGCGCGAGGAAAAAGATCCGTTTCGCGCCGCCCTCGCGCTCGCGCGCCTGCCGCAGGCCGCAATCCGCGTGGTTCAGCTCGGACAGGCGATGAGCCCTGAAATGGGAAGGCAGGCGCGCGCACTGATGCGCGCCGAGCCGCGCTATCGCTGGCTCGGCGAACTCGATCACGCCGGCGCGATGCGCTGGCTGGCGCGCAGCCATGTCATGGTGATATCGAGCCGCATGGAAGGCGGCGCGCATGTGGTTTCCGAGGCGATCGCCACCGGCGTGCCGGTGATCGCCTCGGCCATACCCGGAAATATCGGCCTGCTCGGCGAACGCTATCAAGGCTATTACCCATTTGCGGACGAGGCCGCACTGGCGGCGCAACTTGCGCGCGCACAGGCCGATCCGGCCTGGCTCGCCGCGCTGGAAACCGCGCTGAAGGCGAGATCTCACGAGATCGATCCTCTAGCCGAGCGCGCAGCCATTGCCCGATTGATCACCGATTTGACGCGCAGCAGCGAAGCGCGTTCGAATTGAGCATTTTTCCCGCGACATTCGCCAGAACAAGGGCAGATGGCGCGTAAGAATTCGGGGGTTTCGCCCGACCAAGGCGAATATTCCGAATAGAACCCAAGCTGGAATCACCATGACCCGTCAACGCCTCGTTCTGATCGCCCTGCTGATTGCCGCCGTGCTCGCGTACTACAGCTTCGATCTGGGTCGCTATCTGAGCCTGGATTATTTCAAAAGCCAGCAGGCAGCGATTGAAACCTGGCGCGCCGCGCAGCCGATAAAAGCAGCGCTGGTCTACTTTCTCGCCTACGTAGTGATCACCAGTCTTTCGCTGCCCGGGGCGGCGGTGATGACCCTCGCCGGCGGTGCGGTATTCGGCCTGCTGTGGGGGACGGTCCTGGTGTCCTTCGCATCCACGCTCGGCGCAACCCTGGCCTTCCTGGTATCGCGCTTCCTGCTGCGCGAATGGGTGCAAGGACAATTCGGCGACCGGCTGCGCGCCATCAACGCGGGCGTCGCGCGCGAAGGCGGGTTCTATTTGCTGGCGCTGCGCCTGGTCCCGGTGTTCCCGTTTTTTGTAATCAATCTGCTGATGGGGCTCACGACACTCCCCACCAGGACATTTTACTGGGTCAGCCAGGTGGGCATGCTTCTGGGCACCATCGTCTATGTGAACGCCGGCACCCAGCTGGCGAAAATCGAGTCGCTCTCAGGCATACTCTCGCCGGCGCTTCTCGCGTCGTTTGCATTGCTCGGCATCTTTCCCCTGATCGCAAAAAAAATCACCGAACGCCTGCGCACTGCAAAGGTCTACGCCGGGTGGAAGAAACCGCTGCGCTACGAGCGCAACCTGATTGTGATCGGCGCCGGATCGGCCGGCCTGGTCAGCGCGTATATCGCCGCGGCGGTGAAGGCCAAGGTCACGCTGGTGGAGAAGCACAAGCTCGGCGGAGACTGCCTGAATACCGGCTGCGTGCCATCGAAAGCCCTGATCCGCTCCGCCAAGCTGCTTTCCCACATGCGCCGTTCACCTGAATTCGGCATCCGCGAGGCGACTGCGAAATTCGACTTTGCCGAAGTGATGGAACGCGTGCAAAACGTCATCAAGACAGTCGAGCCACACGACTCCGCCGAGCGTTACACGGAACTCGGCGTCGACGTGGTCGAGGGAACGGCGAAAATCGTCTCCCCATGGGAAGTGGAAATCACGCGCAAGGACGGCGCGGTGCAACGACTCAGCACGCGCAGCATAGTCATCGCCGCCGGTGCGCGTCCTTTCGTTCCGCCGATTCCGGGCATCGAGGAAACCGGCTATCTCACCTCCGATAGCGTCTGGAATCTGCGCCAGTTGCCGCGGCGCCTGGTGGTGCTCGGCGGCGGTCCGATCGGCGCCGAACTCACCCAAACCTTTGCCCGGCTCGGCGCCGAAGTCACCCAGGTGGAAATGGCGCCGCGCATCCTGATCCGCGAGGATCCTGAAGTGTCCGAATTAGTTACGCAGCGTTTTCGCGCCGAAGGCATAGCCGTCCTGGTCAATCACAAAGCGAAACAGTTCGTCGTCGAACAGGGCGAGAAGATCCTCATCGCCGAGCACGAGGGGCGCGACGTGCGCATCCCGTTCGACGGCCTGCTGGTCGCGGTCGGCCGCGTCGCCAATCTGAAAGGCTACGGACTGGAGGAACTGGGCATCCCGGCCGAGCGCACCGTAACGACTAACGAGTTCCTGCAGACCAGGTTCCCCAACATCTACGCCGCCGGCGATGTCGCCGGGCCCTACCAGTTCACCCATACCGCGGCGCATCAGGCCTGGTACGCGGCCGTGAATGCGCTGTTCGATCCGTTCAAGAAATTCCGCACCGACTATTCGGTCATTCCCTGGGCCACCTTCGTCGATCCGGAAGCGGCACGGGTGGGGCTGAATGAGATCGAGGCGAAGGAACGCGCGATCCCCTATGAGGTGTCGGTGTATGGCATCGACGACCTGGACCGCGCCATCGCCGACAGCGAAGCCCACGGCTTCATCAAAGTACTCACTGTGCCCGGAAAGGACAAGATACTCGGCGTCACCATCGTGGGCGAACACGCCGGCGACCTGATCGCAGAATATGTGCTCGCTATGCGCCAGGGCATCGGGCTCAACAAAATCCTCGGCACCATCCATATCTACCCGACCATGGCGGAAGCGAACAAGTACGTGGCAGGCGTGTGGAAGAAGGCGCATGCGCCGCAGAAACTGCTCGAATGGGTGGCGCGCTTACACGCCTGGCGGCGCGGATGAAAGCGAATTGCGCCCCTGACGCTACCAGACGCGCTTCACGCCGTACTTCCTGAACACCGGGTCGGCGCTGACAACAGGCAGGTTTTCCTCGATCGCCTGCGCGATCAGCAGGCGATCAAACGGGTCGCCGTGATGCGGGGCCAGCGTTTCGACGCGCCCGAGATGTGCCATGCGGATATCCAGCATACCGAAGCCATTGGCGACGGCATGCTCGACGACGTAGCGTTTTACCGGTAGTGCAAGCTTGAGTTTGCCCAGACCCGCCTTGATCGCCAACTCCCAGACGCTGGCAAGGCTTATCAGGCACTCATTTTCCTGATCGGCAAGGGCCGCGCGGGCTTTTACCGGCAGCGCACGGTCGCCCTCTACCCACCACAGAAAAACATGGGTATCGAGGAGGATGCGCACTAAACGTAATCCTTGAACGCTTCCGGCGTGGCGTCGAAATCCGGCGCAATGTAGAGAATCTGGCCTTTACCCGAGCCGGGTTTGCGCGGTCGCTTCGGCTTGTCCAGAGGTACCAATTTGAGCACCGGCTTGTTATCTTTCGAAATAATGACCTCTTCTCCCAGCAAGGCTTTCTGCACCAGCCGCGAGAAATGGGTTTTGGCTTCGGCGATATTGAACTTAGACATGGCCTGCATCCTTGCGAATTTACATTGGTCATCTTACATGACCAAGCTGTGCCGCGCAAGCTTGAAGTCTAATCCGGACTCGAACCTACGCGCTCGAGTTTGCACGGATTGAATCCGCCCCGCACGGCACAAACGGTTAAAATGCGGCTGCACACGACAAACTGAATCGACATGAAACTCGCCACCCTCAAAGACGGAACCCGCGACGGCACCCTGATCCTGGTGTCGCGCAACCTCAAGCACGCTATCAAGGCCGACGACATCGCGCCGACGCTGCAGGCGGCACTGGACGACTGGGACTATGTTTCGCCGCAGCTCATCGATCGCTATGACGCGCTCAATCGCGCCGCCGGCAGCCGTGCCTTCGAATTCGATCCGAAGCACTGCGCCTCGCCCCTGCCGCGCGCTTACCAATGGGCCGACGGATCGGCCTACCTCAGTCACGCCGAACGCTTGCGCAAGGCGCGCGGCGCGGAAATGCCCAAGGGTTACCGCAGCGATCCGCTCATGTACCAGGGCGGATCGGACGCCTTCCTCGGTCCCTGCGACGGCATTCCGCTCGAGAGCGAAGACTGGGGTCTGGACCTGGAAGCCGAGATCGCGGTGATCACCGGCGACGTGCCCATGGGCATACCGACGAAAAAGGCGGGCGAGTACATCCGCCTGCTGCTGCTGACAAACGACGTGTCGCTGCGCAATCTGGCGCAGGCGGAAATTGCCAAGGGTTTCGGTTTTTTCCAGAGCAAGCCCTGTTCGGCCTTTTCTCCGGTAGCGCTGACGCCGGACGAACCCGGTTCGGCCTGGGACGGAGGCAAGCTGAGTCTGCCCCTGCTGGTCGAGGTCAACGGCGAACCGCTCGGGCGCCTCAATGCCGGCGTCGACATGACGTTCGAATTCCCGCGGCTGATCGCCTACGCCGCCCGCACCAGGCCACTTGCGGCCGGCACCATCGTCGGTTCCGGCACGGTGTCCAATGCGGATCAGAGTGCAGGCACAGCCTGCATCGCGGAAAAGCGCGCGCTCGAGAGCATCGCCACTGGCGAGCCCGCCACGCCCTTTCTGAAATTCGGCGACCGCATGCGCATCGAGATGTTCGACGCCGAGGGTCATTCCCTGTTCGGCGCGATCGAGCAGCAGGTCGTCAAATACACACCGCCCAGATAGGATCTGGGCGTCAGTGAAGCTGCCGCCGTCCTCGGCGGGATTCGTCGCCATCGTAATGGTGATGCTGGCCCTGCTGCCATTGTCGACCGATCTCTATCTGGCTTCACTGCCGGGCCTGTCACGCTATTTCAACAGCAGCATCTCCGAGGTGCAGCTGACGCTATCGGTATTCGTCGCCGGGTTTGCACTGTCGCAGCTGGTGCTGGGCCCGCTGTCCGACCGTTACGGACGGCGACCAGTGCTGCTCGCCTGCAGCGCACTTTACGTTTTCGCCGGCCTCGCCTGCATGCTGGCGGACTCGATGGCGACTCTGCTGGTGGCGCGGTTTTTCCAGGCGATCGGCGCCTACGGCGGCACGGTGGTGGGCCGCGCCATCGTGCGCGACACCTACGGCGCAGGCGGCACCGCGCGCATGCTCGCCTACATTCACGCCGGCGTGGCGCTGGCGCCGATTCTGGGGCCGAGCCTGGGCGGCACGCTGGAAATGTGGTTCGGCTGGCGCGCGAATTTCGCGCTGCTGGCCGGCGTAGGCAGCGTGCTGCTCGCCTGTGTCTGGCTGCTGCTCGCCGAAACCAACCGCCAGCGCGATCCCCGTGCCACCGAAGTAAAACCGATGCTGGCCAATTACCGCAGGCTGCTTTGCGACCGCAGATATATCGGCTACGTGCTCTGCCTGAGCTGCGGCTACGCCGGGATTTTCGCCTTCCTCTCGGGTGCCTCTTTCATCATGATCCCGGTGCTCGGCCTGTCGCCGCAGCGCTTCGGCATGCTCTACGGCATTACCGTGCTCGGTTACGTCATAGGCACCATGGGCGCAGGCCGGCTGTCGCGCAAGCTGAGCATCGACCGCATGCTCGAGTACGGCACGCCGCTCGCGCTCGCCTCGGGCAGCGCCATGCTGGCGCTGGCGCTCGCCGGCGTGCAGAACGTCGCCGCGCTGCTGGTGCCGATGTTTTTCTACCTGATCGCCGCCGGCATCAACCTGCCCAATGCCATGGCCGGCGCCATCAGCCCGTTCCCGAAAATGGCCGGAATGGCATCGGCGCTGATGGGCTTCATCCAGATGAGCCTGGGCGCGGGCGTGGGTTTCGTGGTGGGCAAACTGCACGACGGCAGCACCGTACCGATGAGCGCCGCCATTGCCGCGGCCGGCTGGGGGGTGTACCTGATCTACTGGGGATTGGTGCGCGGCTCAGCCAGGCACACTATTTGAATCCGGGCAGGCTCCTACGCCAAATCGATGCGTTCAGCCGTGGCGCCGGATGAAGTCGCGGATGCGCGGGTACAGCTTCTCGCGGAAGCGCCGGCCGCTGAATATGCCGTAATGCCCCACGTTCGGCGCAAGATGGTGTTCGCGCTTTTTGGCGGGGATCGAGGTACACAGACCATGAACCGCTTCGGTCTGGCCGTTTCCGGAAATATCGTCCAGCTCGCCTTCGATGGTCAGCAAGGCCGTCCTGGTGATCGCTTTCGGCCGCACCAGCTGTTCGCGCACGAACATGCGTCCCTTGGGCA
>CAKKSJ010000013.1 GCA_919902965.1 Burkholderiales bacterium | reverse complement strand
AACGCGGTCAAGTTCACGCCCGAGGGCGGCGCGGTGACGCTCTCCGCGCGCCGTTGCGCGCGTGCCGAGGTGGCTCTCGACGAGGCGCTGCCGGGGCGACTCCTGCCGCTGCCGCCGGGCGAGGATGGCGAGTTCCTCGCGGTCACGGTCGAGGACACCGGCGTGGGCATTGCCGGGGAGCATCTGCCGAAGCTGTTCGAGCCGTTCACGCAGGTTGACAGTTCCGTCGCCCGGCGCTATGCCGGCACCGGGCTGGGACTTTCGCTGGTGCGCCGCCTTGCCGAACTGCACGGCGGCACGGTGGGCGTCGCGAGCCGCCTGGCCGCCGGCAGCCGCTTCTCGGTGTGGCTGCCCTACCGTGCGGCCGCGCCCGCCGCGCAAGAGGGCCGTACGATGCCCGAGGGCACGGCTCCCTCCACGCCCGAGGCGATGGCCTCGGCGGCGCCCGCGCCGCCGCAGCGCGCCGGGGACTGAAGAGGACGACCGATGGCGAAGATCCTGGTGGTGGATGACGATCCGAGAAACCTCAGGCTCGCGGTCACCGCGCTCGAGCAGGCCGGTCACGAGGTGCTGAGCGCGCTCGGACTGTTGCCGGCCCCGCAAGCGGCGACGCGGTTGCAGTGCTGGTGAAAAGTTTCCGGTTTTGAGTTGCAAAGTACGGGGCTGCTCAGCTTGATAGCCCCTTCAGGATCACTGTCAGGCCATAGCGAGATAGATCGATGAGTCAGCCCAAGCGAGACACAACGAAGCAGTCGCCGATGCGTCTGGTGTTGGTTCTGGTGCTCTCAATATTCACCGTCGAATTCGGAATCATGGCGCTTTTCCTCGTCCTGCCACCCATTGCGCTGTGGTGGGTGGAGGCAGTTATAGACTCGAGCGTCTTGAGCGTCCTGCTCTTTCCCGTGCTGTTCTTCCTCGTATTCCGCCCGCTGGCGCGCCAAGTCAAGGAACTTAAGCAGGCCGAGAAGGAGCTGGAACGCACGCAAGCCATACTGCAGGACGCGCTGCGCGTGAAGTCCGAGTTCATGAACAACGTCACCCACGAACTGAGGACGCCGCTCAATTCTGTCATCGGTTTCGCCGAGCTGCTGCAAGACGAGGTACCGGGCCCGCTCAACCCGAAGCAGGCCCAGTTTGCCGCCGATATTCTCGCGGGCGGCCGGCGCCTGCTCCGGCTGGTGGAGGGGATTCTGGAAATGTCGCGGCTCGATGCGGCTGGAGCCGCGCTCGCGCGCGAGCCGGTGGAAATCGGCGCGATGCTGGAACAGCGCGTGGCCGCGCATCGAAAAGCGGCCGAGGCGCGGCGTATCGGCGTCGCTCTGGAGGTCCCCGCGGACGCCGGCAGCACGGAACTGGACCCGAAGGCGCTGCGGCGCATGGTCGATGCGCTGCTCGACAACGCGATCAAGTTCAACCGCGACGGTGGCGCGGTCGCGGTGAGTGCGCGGCGGGATGAGGGCTGGTTGGAAATTGCGCTGGCGGACACGGGCATCGGCATCGCGCGCGAGGACCTGGCGAAAATCTTCAAGCCGCTCACTCAGCTCGATGCCGGCTTGGCGCGCCAGCGCGGCGGGGTGGGGCTGGGGCTGGCGCTGGCGCGGCGCCTCGCCGAACTGCATGGTGGCACGATCGACGTGGAAAGCGAACTCGGCAAAGGCAGCACCTTTACGCTGCGTTTGCCCATAAGGGAGAAATCATGAACCAAGCGAAGATCCCCGCGCGGATACTGGTCGTCGACGACGAGGACAGAAACCGCAGGCTGCTCGCCGCGATGCTCGAGGCCGAGGGCTACTCGGCCACGGAGGCGGCCGACGGAGCGCAGGCGCTCGAACTCGCGCGGCAGAGTCCGCCGGACCTGGTCTTGCTCGACATCATGATGCCGGGCATGGACGGCTACGAGGTGGCGCGCGCACTCAAGGCGGACGCCGCCACCCAGGCGATTCCGGTGGTGATGGTGACCGCGCTCGATGACCGCGAATCGCGCCTGCGCGGGCTGGAA
>CAKKSJ010000012.1 GCA_919902965.1 Burkholderiales bacterium | reverse complement strand
GGCCTTCCTGATGGCGGAATTCCTCGGGGTCAGCTACTTCGATGTCGTCGCGCGCGGCTACGCGCCGGCGATCATTTATTACGTCGGCGTCAGCGTGTCGGTCTACCTGCTGTCTATGCGCCACCGCGCGCGCCTCGACGCCGTCGTCGCGGAGACCATGCGCTGGACCGATTGGACCAACATCGCCGCCTTCGTCGCCGTCGTCGGCGGGCTGATCGGCCTGATGGCGGCGCTGCATCTGGCGCCGATGTTCTCCGCGCTCTATGTCTTCCTCGCTGTCGGCGGTGCGCTGCTCGCCGCGCACGTGATGGCGATTGCGTGGACGCGCAGCTGGACGTGGCGCGCGCTCGCCGCCCCGCTCGGGCGCTTCGTCGACAACTTCGCGAGCATGACCTCCGACCTGACGCTGTTGCTCGCAACCTTGTCGATCATGACCGGGGCCTTGGTCATTACCGGCGTGCCGACCAAGATCGGCGCCATCCTCATTGCGGCCGCAGGGGTCAATCTCGCCTCCATGGCGATCGTCGCGTTTTTCTTCGGCGCGCTGCTCGGCACCGGGCTGCCGCCGGCGCCGACCTACATCATCACCGCTCTCGTGATCGTGCCGCCTATGATCCGCGTCGGCGTCGACCCTTGGGTTGTGCATTTCTTCGCCTTCTTCCTTGCGGTTTGGGGTGAGCTCACTCCGCCAACTTCGGTGGCCGCAGCGATCACCGCGAAAATCGCGAATGCGCCCTTCATGCAAACATTGTTCCATGCCATCGAGATCTGCATTGCGCTGTTCGTGCTGATGGCTGGCGTCTTCACCCGGCCGGAACTTGTCCTGGAGCCCGGGTTCGCACAGATCGGAGCGATGCTGCTGCTCGCGACCGTGACGATCGGTATCAGTTTCAGCATCCAGGCGCGTTTTTCCGATCGACCCGCGATTGATGTGCCGCTGCGGCTCGTGCTTGCCGCAATCGCAATGGTCGTGCTGTTCCATCCGGATCAGCGGGTCGCGGCGCTGGCCTGCATCCCGGTCGGTCTGTTCGTCGCTTATTGGGTGCTGCGACGCCGCCACGCCTAGCCTGTCACAACGAACGACTGCCTCGGCTTTTTCCGCGTACGCGGCGAATGGCTGCTCCCAACCTGATCCAGTGACGGATCAGGGGCGCAATGCATAGCCATGCATTGCGAGCGCAAAGCAGCCACCTGGCTATGCGGGGCGGTGCAGGACGGCTGGATTGCGGGTAAAGGTACGCCGACCGCGCCTGTAGCCCATGAGCGTCGGAGAGATCTCGCGCAGCGCATCCACTGCGCTATGCGCATCGATCACCACGAAGTCAGCCGGATTGTCCAGGGCGATTCCGTAATCCGGCCGCCGCATCAGCTGCGCCGAGTTCGCGGTGAACATACGCCAGGTTTCGCGCAGGTCGTCAGGCATGGCGCGCTGGACGATGTTGGCGTAGAGATTCGCTTGGCGTATCAGTTTTCCATCGCCGAACGGCGTGAAGGCGTTGAGTATATTGTTCGAGCTGAGCGAGCAGTTGACGCCCTTGCGCACCAGCCGGTTCGCATCCACCACGCCGCGCCGTACGTTGGACTCCTGATCCCGCCCCGAAAGATAGAGATCCGTCGAGGGCAGCACGGTCAAGGCCACGCCGGCTGCTTGCATGCGCTGCGCCACCTGGTCGAATTCCGGCAGCGGCATGGTCGAGAGCTTCGACACATGACCGATCGCAACCCGTCCGCCCCAGCCGTACTTCTGCGTCAGCTCGCAGACCAACAGCGTATCCAGGTGAGACGCCGATGCGCCGGAATCCAGGTGCATGTCTATGTCCACGTCAAACTTCCGCGCAAGCTCGAACACCCGGCGGATCTGCCCGCCCGGGTCCGAATCGTAGCTGGGCGCAGCGCCGATAACCCGAGCGCCGCTCTGCAAGGCCTCGATCATCAGTTCCTCGGTGCCGGGGTTGTTGAGCATTCCTTCCTGCGGCATGACGCAAATTTCGATGTCTATCGCCCAGGCATAGTCTTCTATGAGCGCCTTGACGCCTTCGAAGCCACGCAGCCCGACCTTGGGGTCCAGCTCCACATGGGTACGCATGAGCGTGCAACCATGCAGGACACACTTTTCCAGCGTGCGGCGCGCGCGCGCATTCACGTCTTCGACGCTGAACGTGTGCTTGATGGCGGACATACGCTCCATCGCGCGGTGCGGCGCGCGGCTGGTCTCGCATTCGCAGCGGTCTATGGTGCAGGCTTTGTCGAGATGGATGTGCGTCTCGACAAAGCCGGGCGAAACCAGGCGTCCGCCGACGTCCACCACCTCCGGCGCCCCGCCCGGGAGCTTGTGCTGGATTGCTGCGTAGCGCCCGTTCCGAATACCCAGATCCACCAGGGGCGCAGCGGAAATCGTGTCGACGAGACTGGCATTGCGGATGATCAGGTCAAAAGTCATAAATTCGAACCCTTTCTCGGGTATTTGCCGTCTTATTCCATTTCCACATCATTAGGGCTATAATAAAGGCTTCTCGACAACCCTGTG
>CAKKSJ010000011.1 GCA_919902965.1 Burkholderiales bacterium | reverse complement strand
GAATATTACCTGGCGCACCCCGAGGTCATCACCCTGCTGAACACCGAGAATCTGCATCGTGCCCGGCTTCTGAAGAAATCCAAGGATATCCAGGCGATGCACTCGCCGCTCGTCGCCATGCTGCGCGAACTGCTCGCCCGCGGCCAGCGCAGCGGCGTATTCAGGGACGGCGTCGATCCGGTGCAGCTGTACATTTCAATCGCCGCGCTCGGCTATTTTTACCTGTCCAACAATCACACCCTGTCGACCATTTTCGGACGTGATCTGATGCAGGCAGCCGCACTGAAAAAACGCCTCGCGCACATGACCGATCTGGTTCTCGGTTTTCTGTCCAGGTAGCACCCGGCGCAGCGCCGCGCTTCGGTCCGGGAGGATGCTGCATACCCCCGGACCGGGCCCGGCGCTTATTTCGCCGGCTTGATCTTGCTGCTATAGGCGTTGGTAAACGTTTCGTCCAGCTTCACCACGCGGTCCATCTTTCCGCCGGCATAGGTGATGTCTATGGTCTTCTGCATGATTTCGGGCTCGATCCAGCCCATGCCGTACTTCTTCGAGCGCTCGGTGACGCACAAGTCCATGATCTGCGGCATGGTGGCGAGCAGCGCCGCACGGTCCAGTCCCGGCACCGCCGCAGTCATCGCATCCATGGCCGCTGCCGGATCGGCGTAGGAGTCGCGCCAGCCCTTGTGCGTGGCGCGCAGGAAGCGTTCGATCAGCTTGGGATTCTTCTTGATCAGATCGGTGTTGACGAAATAGGTGTGGCCGTAAATCGGCAGGCCGTAATCCGCCCACAGCAGGTTGCCGACCTGGCCCTTGCCCAGCACCTTTTCCCAGATGGCGTAGCTGGTGTAAAGATCGAAGGACGCGTCGACTTCGTTTGCGGCGACGATGGCCTGCTTGCCCTCCGGCTTGACGTTGACCATGGTCACCTTGCTCTCGTCGAGATGATTGACCTTGGCGAAGGCCGGCCAGAGCACGCGGTGCGAGTCGGCCGGGGGCGCGGCGATTTTCTTGCCGAGCAGATCCTTGGGCCCCTTGATATTGGCGCTTTTCTTGAAGAACACATTGTTGCCGGCCTTGTCGAACACCACCGCAACGATTTTCAGGTTGGCGCCCTTGCTGATGGCGGTGATCACGGTCGGCGCGTCGGAAATACCGAATTCGGCCTGACCCAGGTCGATTTTTTTCGCGCTGTCGGACGAACCGGCCCCGCGCACGACAGTGAGATCGATGCCTTCCTCGGCGTAATAGCCTTTTTTCAAGGCCATGTAGATCGGCGCGTGGTCGGCGAGATGGAACCAATTGAGTTGCAGCGTGACCTTGTCTGCGGCCACGGCCGGGAGCGCGAGGGCGAGCCCTGTGAGTGCAAGCAGTAACGATTTGATGCGCATGCTGACCTCCTTTGGTCGGTTAAACGGGAAAAACCTTCCGGTCGCAAGCGGCCCCGCAACGGGTCACTTGTTCGGTTCCTCGCGCAGCGCCCATGGCGCGACGACCTGCTCCACTGCGACGACGACGCCGTACAGCGCCAGTCCCAGCGCCGAGATCAGCATCAGCGAGGCGAAAATCATCGGCGTCTCCATGGTCACGCCGCCGGTAATGATCAGCGAGCCCAGGCCGCGTTCGGATGCGACGAACTCGCCCACGATGGCGCCGATCACCGACATGGTGGCGTTCAGCTTGAGGCCGGTGAAAATATAGGGCAGGGCGTTGGGAAAACGGATCTTGACGAACATCTGCCAGCGGCTGGCCTGCAGCGCGCGCACCAGTTCCAGCATCTCGGGCTCGGCCGAGGCCAGTCCCACGGCGGTGTTCACCACCATGGGGAAAAAAGCGATGGTGGTGCCGATCACGATATTGGGCCAGACGCCGTAGCCCAGCCAGATCACGAACAGCGGCGCCAGCGCAACTTTGGGCAGGGTGTTGAACAGCACCAGGATCGGCATGATGGTGCGCATCAGCATGTCGTTCCAGACGATGACGATGGCCAGCGCAACGCCCAGGATCGCCGACAGCACGAAAGCGCCGAGCACCGCATACAGCGTCGCCAGGAAATTGACCGTCCATTGGTAATTCGCCTTCCCCAGGGCCTTGAACGCCGACAGCGGTGAGGGCAGTATGTACTCTTTTACCTGCAGGAGTTCGACGACCAGTTGCCACAGCAGGAACATCGCCAGGATCACCAGCGCGCTCGGCAGGTAATAGGCGGCGGCGCCTGCGAGCCTGGCGCCAAAGCTGTTTTCGGAGCTGCGGGTTTCTTGACCAGGCATCGGACATCGTGTCTAATGTAACCAACTGGTTAATAATAGGAACACGCCCTGGCGCTGTCAAGCGGGATCGGCTGGAGCGCGACGATTGAAGGAGATTTTCACAGGTGGCTGAGCCTTTCATTCATCTGTCGGGCGTGCGCAAGCTGTATCGGCGGCGCGACGCAGAATACCTGGCGATTTCGGACGCGAGCTTCGATGTCATGGCAGGCGAGCTGGTGGCGCTGGTCGGGCCTTCGGGCTGCGGCAAGACCACGCTGCTGAAAATCCTGGCCGGTCTGCACGGCTACGACGGCGGCGAAGTAAAGATCGGCTCGAGCACGCACCCGTTCGATCCTGCGCGCGACATCGGCATGGTGTTCCAGCAGCCGCTGCTGCTCAAGTGGCGGCGCATCCTCGAGAACGTGCTGTTGCCGGTGGAGATTCTGGGCCTGCCGATGGAGGCGAGCCGCGAACGCGCCATGCAACTGCTCGATCTGGTGGGCCTGTCGGGTTTCGAGACCAAGTATCCGTATGAGCTTTCCGGCGGCATGCAGCAGCGCGCGGCCATCGCGCGCGCGCTCATCCACGACCCCAAGCTGATCCTGATGGACGAGCCCTTCGGTGCGCTGGACGCCCTCACGCGGGAGAAAATGAACCTGGAGCTGCTGCGCATCTGGAAGGAAAGCCAGAAGACCATTGTTTTCGTCACCCACGGTATTTCCGAAGCGGTGTTCCTGGGCACGCGCGTGGTTGTGCTCACCGCGGGGCCGGCGCGCATGGCCGACAACATCAGCATCGAGTTGCCGCATCCGCGTACGCTCGACATGAAGACCAACAAGGAATTCGGCGACTACACCCGCCGTATCTACAGGCTGCTGGGAATGGAATGAACGCCCCGCTGTTGCGCGTGGCCGAGCTTGCAATGTTTGAGCGCGACGTCAGGCTGCGCATGCCGTTTCGCTTTGGCGTCGTTACCCTGACCGAGTCGCCGCAGGCTTTCGCGCGCGTGCGCATAGAGCTCGAGGACGGGCGCAGCAGCTGGGGCCTGGCCGCGGAATTGCTCGCGCCCAAGTGGTTCGACAAGGACCTCGCGCTTTCGAATCAGGACAACTACGCGCAGCTGCGCCTCGCGTTGGGTATCGCGCGCGACGCCTATCTGGGCGATCGCGCGCGGCGCAGCGCCTTCGGCCATTTTGCCGCACATTACCGCGCGCAGATCGAGGCGGGCGCGCGACGCGGATTGAATCCCCTGGTTGCATGCTACGGCCCCGCGCTCATCGATCGCGCGCTGCTCGATGCCTTGTGCCGGGTGCTGGGCGTTTCTTTCTATGACGCGCTGCGCGCCAATCTGCCCGGCATCGCGCCGGCGGCGCTGCTGCCCGAGTTTGCCGGATTCGACATGCACGCCTTCCTCGGTGCGCTCGAACCGGCGGCGACCATCGCCGCGCGCCACACCGTGGGATTGGTGGATGCGCTCACCGAAGCTGAGGTCCGCGAGGCGGTGAACGACGGCCTGCCGCAGACGCTGGAGCAGGTGGTCGCCGCCTACGGGCAACGCTATTTCAAGCTCAAGGTGGGCGGCGTGGTGGCCGAGGATATCGAGCGTCTCAGCGCCATTGCCGCAGTGCTCGACCGCATCCCCGACGCTTACTTCGCGTCGCTGGACGGCAACGAACAGTACGAGAGCATCGAAGGCGTAGTCGAGTTGTGGTCGCGCATGCAGGCCGAAGCGCGGCTGCAGCGCCTGGTGAAAAGCATTCTGTTCATCGAACAGCCGATCAAGCGCAGCTGCGCTTTGGAAAAAGACGTTTCTGCCGTGTCGCGCGACACGCCGGTCATCATCGACGAATCCGATTCCGACCTGGACGTGTTTCCGCGCGCGCGCGAGCTGGGCTATGCGGGCGTATCCAGCAAGACCTGCAAGGGTTTGTACAAATCGATGATCAACGCCGCCCGTTGCGCGAGGTGGAACGCCGAGGGGCAAACGGCGCGTTATTTTATGTCGGCCGAAGATCTGACGCTGCAGGCCGGGGTTGCAGTACAGCAGGATCTGGCGCTGGTGAACCTGCTCGGTATTCGCCACGTGGAGCGCAATGGCCACCACTACGTCAACGGCATGGCGGGGCTCACCGAGGCCGAGCAGTCGGGGTTTCTGGCCGCGCACCCGGGTCTTTACGAGCGCAGCCACGGGGCGGTGCGCCTGCGCATACAAGGCGGGCAGATGGATATCGCCTCGCTTTCCTGCAAGGGTTACGCGGTCGCCGCCGAGCCGGATTGGAGCAGCATGCGCAAGATGGTTCTTCCGAATTAGGAGCAAGGAAATATGGCAGAAGTACGTCTAGGCATCATCATGAACGGCGTGACCGGGCGCATGGGCACCAACCAGCACCTGATCCGCTCGATCTGCGCGATCCGCGCGCAGGGCGGGGTGGCGCTGGCCGACGGCACGCGCGTGATGCCCGATCCGGTGCTCGTCGGCCGCAACGCCGACAAGCTCGAGCGCCTGGCCAGGGCGCACGGCATTGCGCGCTGGACTACAGACCTGTATGCGGCGCTGGCGAACAAGGACGACAGGCTGTTCTTCGACGCGGCCTCGACGCAGGCGCGGCCCGCCATCCTGAAACAGGCCATCGCCGCGGGCAAGGATATCTATTGCGAGAAGCCTGTGGCGACCGGGCTCGCCGAGGCGATCGATCTTTATCATGCGGCAAAAAAGGCCGGCATCAAGCACGGCGTGGTGCAGGACAAGCTGTGGCTGCCCGGCCTGCTGA
>CAKKSJ010000010.1 GCA_919902965.1 Burkholderiales bacterium | reverse complement strand
AATACCCTTGGTTGCTCGCCAGCCGCGGCGCGCTCGATACGGTAGCTAGTCCCGCTCGCAGACACCTGCAGCACAACCCGCTGGCCCGGCCAGATCGCCAGGTCCAGCGATTTTGGTGCATTCTCCCCCAGCGGATACAGCCGCACCAGCGCGGTGTCCGCAGTGCGCAGGCCGGACCACAACAGGCCCTGGTCTTCTGGCCCCGGTACCTGGTAGTTCATCACTTCGCCATGAGCGAGCAGATCTCGCCAGGCGAGCAGTTCGTCGTACACCGCCACCGCGTCCTGCACCTCTGCCAGGCTCTCCGCCGGGTGGGAACTGCGCAACGGGTTGAACACCTGCATGGCCGCAGTACCGCGCAGCCACAGGTGGCGCAGGGCCTCGCGATAGGCAGCGCGGCTCATCACCGGGGTGCGCCGATCGTCCAGGTCACGCACCCAGCGCGCCACCCAGGGCACTGCGTGCAGGTAGGGGGCCTTGAGCGCGCGGTTCTCGGCATCCGCCGAAGACTCGCGCAGCAGGATGTGCATATAGGCGCGATCCACGCTCGCGCGGTCCGGCTCGCGCCCGGCCGGCCAGGTGTTCTGAAAAGCGATGTCGATGCCGTAGTCCGCAGGGTTGGTGGCCGTGAACAGTGTGGCTGACAGGTCGGGATGTTTCCAGTTGTCCCAGGATAGGACGGGATGCTCGGGCGAGGACAGCAGGTGGATCCAATTGGCGACCGACGCCGACGGGTAAAACTCGCGGATGGGAGCGGCGACGTAGGCGGACATCAGCTGAATCCACAGTTGGCGGCGATAGGCGAAGAAGGCCTGTGGGGTCGCCAAGGCGGCAGCCGGAATCTTGGCACGGGCCTTCGGCGCGGCGAGCAGGGCTTGGTAGTCCTGTACGCTCGGTTGGCCCTCGTAGTCCAGCCAGGCAGCGTCCAGGGTGACCCCGGCGGCCTGATAGGCACGCAGTACGGAGCGGATACGGTCGGCCGCCCTCGCCCACAGGTCCAGGCGCAGCGGGTCCGGCTCGCGCCGCCACCAGTCGGGGATATTGGCATTGGGGGGCAGATCCAGTGCCCAGAGTTTGGCGTCGCCGGCCTGGTCATAGGGCCAGCCGCGCCCCTTTCCCTCCAGCGCGATCACTGGCAGGCCCAGGTGCTGCAGACGCTGCGCGCGGGGAATATCCTCGGTGACCAGTCGCACCGTCGGAACCATGCCCCGCGCCGCGTACGCCTCCAGGTCTGCGTCACTGACACCCTCCCACTGGGGGCCGTGCCAAAACACCAGCGGCCAGCGCCCGCCGCGCTCATGCCGGAGCGGCGGCACGCAGTCGAGCAGCCAGCGGTTCCAGGGGATATCCTGCGCCGGCGCGGGCAGCGCCGGGTAGAACCCGTCGTCGGCCACCGGGCAATCCGACGCGGCCGGCGCGACCTCGCCCGCCGAGGCGGCGCCCCAGGATAATAGGGCGGCCAACAGCAGACTGAAACACAGGAACACAGGATTAATTTGCCGTCCTCCAAGGCGGTGTGCGGTTCAAGCGTGTTGCGACCGGAATTCGCGCTGGTGCCGATCTCGCCGATCGGGCGGGCTCGCAAGCGCACCAAAGCGTTCACCACCATCGCCAGCAGGGCGAGTCCGTGCAGTTCGCCGCCTGCAACAGCACCATGACCGCCCGCATTGGCAGGTCACTCTGCGCATTCTACCGGCTCCGGGGATGCCGCCCGAACAGCAGCATCGAGCGGGATCGTTTCGGTAGGACCCGGCCCTGGCGTATTCGGACAGCAGGCCTTCGAGTCGACAATCCTGAATTTCAGCGACCAAAGGCCACCAGTGGCCGCAGCGGCCGAGAAGCCGCCGCTCGCACTTCACTAATCCGAAGTACGTCGGTTGGCGGTTCGAGATACAGTGCAATTATGCACCCCCGCTTCGCGTCCTGCCGTTGCCACTCTACGACGCAGCATACAATAACAACATCAACCAGGCGCTACCGACACCCCACTTTTCCTTCGATGCAGATTCACACCCCCGACCCGTCCTACACCAGTTCCGAGCAGGCGCGCGCAAACTTCCG
>CAKKSJ010000009.1 GCA_919902965.1 Burkholderiales bacterium | reverse complement strand
GCGGCTTCTGCACCTGCTCCGGCTCGACCGGCGGCGGCATCAAAATGATCCGCGCCGAATTGATGGCGCGCCAGGCGGTGCGCGAAATGACGCGCATTATTCATCCGCGCGCGATCGTGCCGGTGAAACTCGGCGGCGCGCCGGTGGAGAACAACATCATTTTTGCCGTGCTCGCCTTCATTCTGATTTACGTTAGCTCGTTCATTGGAATGACTATGTTGCTCGCGGCATCCGGCCTGGACATCATCAGCGCGTTCTCGGCGGTGGTCGCCTGCATCAACAACACCGGCCCGGGTTTGAATCAGGTGGGACCGGCGACGACTTATGCGTCCCTAAACGATTTTCAGATCTGGATCCTCACCTTCGCCATGCTGCTCGGACGCCTGGAGCTGTTTACCCTGCTGGTGGTGTTAACGCCCGGGTTCTGGCGCAAGTGATCAGCGCGGCAGCTTGAACGAGCCGAGAAACATGTCGATGTCGGCCATGGCGAGCACGGCACAGGCGACCCATGGCGCCAGCGCTCCAGCGCGGAACCTCACCTTATTTCGCAGCGATCACCGCGATCTCGACCAGCATGTCCGCGGTCGCGAGCTTGGCTTCGACACAGGCGCGCGCCGGCAGGTTGGCAGGGTCTACCCAGGCGAGCCAGGCTTCGTTCATCTCGTCGCGAAAGCGGATGTCGCTGACCCAGATGGTCGCCGATACGATTTTCGCTTTGTCGCTGCCCGCGGCGGCCAGCAGCGCGTCGATCCTACCGAGAATCTCCCCGGTCTGCGCCTTGACCGAAGCTGGCAGGGTGCGGGCGGTGGTGCCGGCGACATAAACCATGCCGTTGGACTCGACAGCAGCCGAAAGAATCTTCGCAGGCTTGTGACGGACGATGCTCATTCTGTTCTCCTCGGGATTGGGTGGTTCAAACGGGATCGTAATTCAGCGCCGGCGCGAGCCATTTCTCGGTATCGGCCAGCGCCAGTCCCTTGCGCCGCGCATAGTCCTCTACCTGGTCGTGCCCGATTTTTCCAACCGCGAAGTAGTGTGACTCCGGGTGGGAAAAATAGAATCCGCTTACCGCCGCCGCGGGCCACATGGCATAACTCTCGGTCAGCGTGATACCGACCTGCGGCGCATCCAGAAGCCGGAACAAATCGCCTTTCTCGGTATGGTCCGGACAGGCAGGGTAACCTGGCGCCGGGCGTATGCCTCGATATTCTTCGCGGATCATGGCCTCGTTGTCGAGTGTTTCGTCAGCGGCATAGCCCCAGAATTCGCGCCGCACGCGCAGGTGCAGGTGCTCGGCGAAGGCCTCGGCCAGGCGGTCGGCCAGGGACTTGAGCATGATCGCGCTGTAGTCATCGTGCCTGGCTTCGAATTCGCGCACCCGCTCCTCGACGCCGAGGCCGCCGGTGAGCGCGAAGGCGCCGATGTAGTCTTTCACCCCCGAACTCCCGGGCGCGACAAAATCGGCCAGGCAGTAATTCGGCTTGCCCGAGGGCCTTTGCGCCTGCTGGCGCAGATGGTGAAAACGGAACGTCACTTTGCTGCGCGACTCGTCGGAATAGATTTCGATATCGTCACCCACGCTGTTGGCCGGAAACAATCCGAACACCGCGCTCGCGGCCAGCCATTTTTCAGCGATGATCTTTTTGAGCATCGCCTGGCCCTCCGCGAACACATTGCGCGCCGCCTCCCCGACCAGAGAATCCTGCAGGATCTTCGGATACGCTCCGGACAACTCCCAGGTCTGGAAAAACGGCGACCAGTCGATGTGTCTCGCAATCGCAGCGAGATCGTAGTCGCGCAGCTGTTTCACCCCTGCAAATACCGGCGCCGGCGGCGTGCAGGCCGACCAGTCGGTCTTGTAGGCGTTCGCCCGCGCCTGAGCGATCGGCAGCAGCGGCGCGCGGCTTTGCTTTGCCTGGTGCTGGGTGCGGATCCTATCGTAGTCGGCTCGCGCCGAACGCGCGTAATCCTCGCGCAAGTCATCCGACAGCATGTTCGAGCACACGCCGACCGAGCGCGAAGCGTCCGGCACATAGACGGTCAGGCCGCTGTAGTGGGGCGCGATTTTCACCGCCGTGTGCACGCGCGAAGTGGTGGCGCCGCCAATCAGCAGCGGGATGGTAAAGCCTTCGCGCTCCATCTCGCGCGCGACATTCGCCATCTCTTCGAGCGAAGGCGTGATCAATCCGGACAGGCCGATAATGTCGCACTTTTCCTCGCGCGCCACTTGCAGAATTTTGCTTGCCGGTACCATCACGCCGAGGTTGATCACCTGGTAGTTGTTGCACTGGAGCACCACGCCGACAATATTCTTGCCGATGTCGTGCACATCGCCTTTGACCGTGGCGACCACGATCTTGCCTTTGGGTTTTGCGGCTTCGCCGGATTCCAGTGCCAGTTTTTGCTTCTCCGCCTCGATGTAGGGCACCAGATGCGCCACCGCCTGCTTCATCACCCGCGCCGA
>CAKKSJ010000008.1:7504-9691 GCA_919902965.1 Burkholderiales bacterium | reverse complement strand
GATCTGAGCCCGCCACCCTTGCTGCATTTTGCCGATGCCATTCAAGCACCTGGCGTACAACTTCGCCTATGCCGAGACCGCTGCTATCGAGTTCGCGGGCATCGGCGGCCTTCTTCAGGGGCGCGGTGCTTCTGGCGCTGTCGCGCTCGTCGCGTTCTCGCAGTTCCTGCAAAAGGAGCCGAATATTAGCATCGATTCCTTTTTCTTTCAACTGCTTATACCTGCGCTCGGCGCGCACTTCGGCACTCGCGGTCAGGAACAGCTTGAGCTGGGCGTCCGGAAACACCACCGTGCCCATGTCGCGGCCTTCGGCGACCAGCCCCGGGGGGGTGCGGAAGGCGCGCTGGCGCTCGAGCAGGGCCGCGCGCACGCCCGGCAGGGCTGCGACTCTGGACGCGCCCATACCGCATATTTCACTTCTAATATCATCTGTAACATTATGTTTTTCTAGTGTAATAATACCATCACCAAAACGGATATCCAGGCCAACTGCGAGCGCCGCCAGCGCCGCCTCGTCGTCGAGACTCACGGCCGATCGCTGCGCTGCCAGCGCCACCAGACGATACAGGGCGCCGCTGTCGAGATAGTGAAAACCCAGGGCCTGTGCCACCCGTTCCGCGATCGTGCCCTTGCCCGAAGCCGAGGGGCCGTCAATGGCAATGACGGGGACTTCCGTGCTTGCTGCGTTCAAGATCAGGAACTCGTTGCGAGATTATTCTGGTTTGCAATGAAGGAAAATCGAGGGACTCCATCCCGGAGATTTCCGTCGTTCTTCATCCTTCACTGCTTTCGGGCGTGACCAGAGCCAGAGTTGGAAAGTATGCGGCGTAGCGCCGCCGGTCGCGCGTAAGCAGCGGGCAGCCGGCGACGGCGGCGTGCGCACCGACCATGAAATCCGCAAGGACTCCGGTTCGCAATCCGCCGCGGCTGCGATACGCCGCGTGCGCGCGTCCCGCGAGGAACAGGGCATCGCGCGGCATTTCACGCATGAGCAAGCCCGCCGTGGCGATTTCCGCTTCAAGCGACTCCTTGCTTCTTGCGTAAGCCGCCAACTCCGCGTAGATCACCGGATTGATGAGCAGCGGGCCGCGTGCGCTCCAAGTCTCGAGCTGCGACTGCGACCAATCGGCCCATTTGCGATCGTTCTCCAGCACATCGATGAGGACGCAGGAATCGACCAGGATCATTTCTTTCCGGCTTTGAATCCCGGGTCGCCCGCGTCGTCGCCGTAGCCGCGCAGCAGATTCATGATCTCATCCGTGCTCATGCCCGTCCTACGCGTGCCGCGCAGCGCCGAGAACCGGCTCGCCTTCCTGCCCTTGCCCTGGCCACTCTTTCGCGGCGCCACGATACGCACCGCGCCGTCCTCGGTGTATTCGAACCCCACCTTGTCCCCCGGCGAGAGGCCAAGGTAATCGCGCAGGCGCTTTGGAATCGTGACCTGGCCTTTTATCGTAAGCGTGCTGCTGTTCATTGGTCGTCCCCAGAAGTATTACCAGTTGCAAATGGTATTACTTGATAGCGTCTCACGCAAGCGGAATCGGGTTCGGCAATTAGAGCGGCGGATGCCCAAAGATCCGCATGGGTATTGGCTTTGCGGGCATCGGGGAATTAGCGCATGCGTCAATGCGAAATCTGCGACAGCACCTGGAAATATTCCGGGAAGGTTTTGTTGACGCATTGCGGATCGTTGATGCGCACTGTTACGCCGCCCAGGGCAGCGAGGGAAAAGCACATCGCCATGCGGTGGTCATCGTAGGTGTCGATCGCCGCCGGGCGCAGCGTCACGGGTGGGATCACGCGCAGCCAGTCCTTGCCCTCCTCCGCCGTCGCGCCCAGTTTTCGCAGTTCGGTCGCCATGGCGGCGATGCGGTCGGTTTCCTTGACGCGCCAGCTGCCGATGTTGCGCAGGGTGCAGGGGCCGTCGGCGAACAGCGCCGCCACTGCAAGAGTCATGGCCGCGTCGGGAATGTGATTGAAGTCGGCGTCGATGGCGCGCAGTTTTCCGCCCGGCGGTGCGCTTGCCACGATCCAGTTCTCGCCCATGACAATGCGAGCGCCCATTTGCTCCAGTGCTGCGGCGAAACGCACGTCGCCCTGGATACTGGCCCGCCCCACACCTTCGACGCGCACCGGCCCGCCGCCGATGGCACCCGCCGCGAGAAAGTAGGAAGCCGACGAGGCGTC
>CAKKSJ010000008.1:0-7404 GCA_919902965.1 Burkholderiales bacterium | reverse complement strand
CCGGCCCGCCGCCGATGGCACCCGCCGCGAGAAAGTAGGAAGCCGACGAGGCGTCCCCTTCCACCCACAGATCGCCTGGGCTGCGGTAATGTGCGCCCGCGGGAATGGTGAACGAAGACCACGCGTTGCGCGCGACCTCGACGCCGAAGCGGCGCATCATATTCAAGGTGATTTCGACATAGGGTTTGGAGATCAGTTCGCCCTCGACCGCAATAGTGGCCTGCCGGCCGGTGAGCGGCAGAGCCATCAGCAGCGCAGTCAGGAACTGGCTCGACACCTCCCCGCGCACGCTCAGCTTTCCGGCATTGATCCGCGCAGGTCTGATGTGCAGCGGCGGATATCCCGCCTCGCCCAGGTAATCGATGTCAGCGCCTAGCTGCCGCAATGCATCGACCAGGTCGCCGATCGGCCGTTCGTGCATGCGCGCCACGCCCGACAGGCGATAGTCGCCGCCGCAAAGCGCCAGCGCCGCGGTCAGCGGCCGGAATGCGGTGCCGGCGTTGCCAAGAAACAGTTCGGCAGCCTTGACCGGAAGCGCGCCGCCTGCGCCGCTCACGACGCTCGCGCCGCCCTCCTGCCTTACGACGACGCCGAGCGTGCGCAAAGCGTCCTGCATGACGCGCGTGTCGTCCGAATCGAGCAGATCGTGCAGGCGCGTTTCGCCCGCGCCCAGGGCGGCGAGCAGCAATACGCGGTTGGATATGCTTTTCGAGCCGGGCAGTTTGACCGTGCCGGCCGCGCGGACGATGGGTGCAAGATCCAGGAATGTCACGCGCTGCGCCCCGGCAATCTGGCGGAAACCGGCGTCACTGCTGCTTCTTCAGCCATTTGTCGCGCGCCGCGCGCGCCCGCGCGAAGATTTTTTCCAGTCCCGCCGCATCGCCCTTGCGCAGCAAAACTTTCATCTCGGCGAGTTCGCGCTGATAGCCCGACAGTTCGGCCAGCAGCGCCTTGCGGTTGGCGACACAGACGTCACGCCACATTTCCGGATGACTGGAGGCGATGCGGGTGAAATCGCGAAACCCGCCGGCAGCGTAGTCGAACAATTGCCTGCCATTCGGATGGCGCGCGACCTGGTCCACCAGGGCGTAGGACAGGAGGTGCGGCAGATGGCTTACGGCGGCGAATACTTTGTCGTGCTCGGCCGGCTGCATGCTATACAGCCTGGCGCCGCAAAGCCGCCAGGCTGCGCGTACCCGGCGGATGCTCGCCGCGCTGTTTTCGGGCAGCGGCGTCAGCACCACCCTGCGCTTGTGGAACAGATCGATGCGCGCCGCTGTTACGCCGCTGTGCTCGGCGCCCGCGATCGGATGGCCCGGAACAAACTGCGCTACGCGGCCCTTGAGCAGGCGGTAGGCCAGCGCGACCACATCCTGCTTGGTACTGCCGCCATCGGTCACCACGGTGCCCGCGCCCAGGTGCGGCGCAATCGCGCGCAGGAGCGCAGCCATCTGGCCTACCGGCGCGGCGAGCAGCACCAGATCTGCCCCGGCGACGGCCGCCGGATCCTTGGAGGCTGCGTCGATGACGCCGAGTTCGAGCGCGCGCTCGAGATTGGCCGGATTGCGTCCCAGGCCGATGATGTGTCTGGCGGCACCCGCGGCTTTCAGCCCGAGCGCAAACGAGCCGCCGATCAGGCCGACGCCGAAAATGACCACCTTGTCCATGCGATACCCTGCCATGCGCTCAGGCCTTGAGCGCCGCTTCCAGCGCCTCGAGGAAGCGCATGTTCTCCTCGGCCAGACCGATGGTCACGCGCAAGTGGTCGGGCATGGCGTAACCGGCCAGCGGGCGCACGATCACGCCCAGCCGCAGCAGCTTCTGGTACACGGCGCCGGCCTGGCTCTGCGTACCTGCGCGCGGAATTTCCACCGAGATGAAATTGCCGTGCGAGGGAATCGAAGCGAGACCCAGGCGCTTGCATCCGTCGAGCAACTGCGCCATGCCCGCTACATTGAGCGCGTAGCTTTCGCGCACGAAGTCCTCGTCTGCAAGCGCGGCGGTGGCGGCGACGATCGCAAGATTATTGACATTGAAAGGCTGGCGCACGCGGTTGAGCAGGGCCGCGACTTCCGGGTGGCACACGCCATAGCCGACGCGCAGGCCGGCGAGGCCGTAGACTTTGGAGAACGTGCGCGTGACGATCAGGTTCGGAAAGCGCTCGACCCAGGCGATGCTGGGGCAGCGCAGCGCGGGATCGAGATACTCGTTATAGGCCTCGTCCACGACGACCACGACGTTTTTCGGCGCCCGCGAGAGGAAGGACTCGAGCTCGGCCGCAGTGAGCATGGTGCCGGTCGGATTGTTCGGATTGGCGATGAACACGACATGCGTATCAGCGCGGATCGCGGCCAGCATCGCCTCGAGGTCGTGAGCGTAGTTTTTCGCCGCAACCACGATGCTGTGCGCGCCGCGCGCCTGCGTCGCCAGCGGATAGACTGCGAATGCATGCTGCGAATAGACCGCCGAGCAGCCGGGCGCGAGAAACGCCATGCCTGCCAGTTCGAGCACGTCGTTCGAGCCGTTGCCGAGCACGATCTGCTCCATGGCCACGCCGAGCCGCCGCGACAGCGCCTCGGACAATTCGAAACCATCGGGATAGCGCGCCAGTTCCGGCAGCGCCGCCTTGACCGCGGCGAGCGCCTTCGGCGATATGCCGCGCGGGTTCTCGTTCGAAGCCAGCTTCACGACGGCGCGCTCGTCGAGTCCGAATTCGCGCGCGAGTGCAGTGATCGGTTTGCCCGGTTGATAAGGCGCGATGGCGCGCACGTAGGCGGGGGAAAGTTCGCAAATATCCAGCAGGTTCGACATGATGTGGTGGCCGCGTTAGTTTGCCGGGCGCTAGAGCACCGCGACGGGGTAGGAGCCGAGTACCTTCAGGAATGGCGCGAGTTTCTCCAGTTCGCCGAGCGCCTTTGCTACCTTGGGATCCTGGCGATGACCCTGCACATCGACGTAGAACATGTATTCCCAGCGCCCGGTGCGCGCCGGACGCGATTCCAGCCGCGTCATGCTGACGCCATGCCGGGCGATCGGCGTCAGCAGCGCATGCACCGCGCCGGGCCGGTTCGGCGCGGACATGACGATCGAAGTCAGGTCCTTGCCCGAGGGCGCCGTATCGTGGTCGCCCAGCACCAGGAAGCGCGTCGTGTTATTGGGGTCGTCTTCGATATTTCTCGCCACCAGTTTGAGTCCGTGGCGCGCGACCGCGGTATCGCCGGCGATGGCCGCTGCTGCGGCGTCTTTCGCTGCCAGGCGCGCCGCTTCGGAGTTGCTTGCCGCGGGAATGCGCTCGACCTCGGGCAGCTTGCGCGACAGCCACAGATTGCACTGCGCCAGCGATTGCGGATGGGAATAGACGCGCGCGATCTTCTTCAGCGAACCCGATTTGGACATCAGATTCTGGCGCACGCGCAGTACCGTTTCCGCGCAGATCTTGAGCGGCGTGCTGAGCAGCAGGTCATGCGTCCTGCCTATCGCGCCTTCGCTCGAATTCTCCACCGGCACCACGCCGTAGTTGGCGCCGCCGGTCTCGGTCTGGCGGAACACCTCGTCTATGGACGCGCAGGCTTGCGCGCGCACGCCGGCGCCGAACATTTTCAGAACCGCCATCTCGCTGAATGTGCCCGCGGGGCCGAGGTAGGAAACTGACAACGGTTGCTCCAGCGCGCGGCAGGCAGAGATGATTTCCACGTACACCCGCGCCAGCGCTTCCTTGCCCAGCGGGCCGGCGCTGTGCGCAAGCAGCCGGCGCAGCACCTGCGCCTCGCGCTCCGGCCGGTACACCTTGACCCCTTGTTTGAGCTTGCCCACCTCATGCGCCAGCCGGGCGCGCTCATTCAAAGCCGCCAGCAGGCGCTCGTCGAGCGCATCGATTTTGGCGCGCAGCCTGGCCAGGTCCTTGTGCATCGCCGCCTCAGTCGCCGAGCGGCAGGTAGCGCACGGCGAGCACGCCGTCGATCGCAGCCAGTTGCGCCACCAGCTCGCTCGTTGCCGCGCTGTCCACATCGACCAGGGTGTAGGCCATCTCGCCCTTGGACTTGTTCAGCATGTTATGGATGTTCAAACCCGCTGCCGCGATGGTGGCCGAAATCTGCGCCACCATGCTGGGCACGTTGGCATTGACGATGGCGATGCGGTAGTGCGACTCGCGCGGCATGCTCATGTCCGGAAAATTGACGGCGTTGCTTACATTGCCGTGCTCAAGGTAGTCGCGCACCTGGTCCGCCACCATGACCGCGCAATTGTCCTCGGCTTCGCGCGTCGAGGCCCCGAGGTGCGGCAGCGCGATCACGCCGGGCACGCCGGCGAGGCGACCGTCCGGAAAATCAGTCACGTAGTATTTCAGCTTATGCACGGCAAGCGCCTGCAACACGGCCTCACTGTCGACGATGCCCTCGCGCGAAAAATTGAGCACGACAGCGCCGGGGCGCAACAGCTCCATGTTTTTCGCGTTGACCATATTGCGCGTCTGCGCCACCAGCGGAACGTGCAGCGTGACAAAGTGGCTGGCCTTCAGCACCTCGTCGATCGAATGCGCCTTCTTCACCTGCGCCGGCAGGCTCCAGGCCGATTCCACGGTTATTTCCGGGTCATAGCCGAGCACATTCATGCCCAGCTTGATCGCCGCATCGGCGACCAGGCAGCCAATCTTGCCCAGGCCGATCACCCCCAGGGTGTGCTGCGGCAGTTCCATGCCGGCGAACTGCTTCTTGCCTTCCTCGACACGCTTGGCCAGCGCCGCGTCATCGCCCTTGATCGCGCGCACGAATTCCAGCGCCGGCGCGAGGTTGCGCGCGGCGATCAATATGCCCGCGAGCACCAGTTCCTTCACTGCATTCGCGTTGGCGCCGGGCGCGTTGAAAACCGGCACGCCGCGCTCGCCCATCGCTTTCACCGGGATGTTGTTGGTGCCGGCGCCGGCGCGGCCTATGGCCTTTACCGAATCCGGGATCCTCATCTCGTGCAAATCCTGCGAACGCAGCAAAATCGCGTCCGGATGCGCAGTGTCCTTGTGGATACTGTAACGCTCCGCAGGCAGCCGCTTCAGGCCGATCTGCGCGATGTTATTGAGCACCAGTATCTCGAAAGTCCTGGACTCAGGCATGCTCATTTTCCATGTTTGCCCTCGAACTCGCGCAGGTACGCGACCAGTCGCTGTACGCCTTCGACGGGCATGGCATTGTAAATCGAGGCGCGCATGCCGCCGACGGAGCGGTGGCCCTTAAGCTGCACCATGCCGTTCGCTTTCGCCCCCTTGAGGAATTCCTCGTCCAGCGCCTCGTTCGCGAGCTTGAACGGAATGTTCATGCGCGAACGGTCGCGCGGCTCCACCGGACTGATGAAGAAACTGCTCTGATCGAGATAGTCGTAAACAAGCTTCGCCTTGGCGATATTGCGCTGTTCGATGCTGGCGAGCCCGCCTTGCTCCTTCGCCCACCTGAACACCAGCCCGGCGATGTAGACGGCATAGGTCGGCGGGGTGTTGTACATGGAATCGGCGTCGGCCTGCTGTTTGTAATCGAACGCCGATGGCGTGAACGCCGCGGCCTCGCCGATCAGATCCTCGCGCACGATCACCAGGGCGAGCCCGGCCGGTCCGATGTTCTTCTGCGCCCCGCCGTAGATCAATCCGTATTTCGCCACGTCCACCGGCCGCGACAGGATATGCGAAGACATGTCGGCCACCAGCGGCACCGCGCCGGTGTCGGGCACCCAATGGTATTCCACGCCGCCTATGGTTTCGTTCGAGCAGATGTGGACGTAGGCCGCGTCCTTGGACAGCTTCCAGCTTTGCTGCGGCGGAACATAGGTGAAGTTCCTGTCTTCGCTGGAGGCGGCGACGTTCACGCTGCAGTATTTTTTTGCTTCCTTGATCGACTTCTTCGACCATTCGCCGGTGTTGATATAGTCGGCCACGCCGTGGCCGCGCAGCAGGTTCATCGGCACGATGGCGTTTTCGGCGATCGCCCCGCCCTGCAGGAACAGGACTTTGTAATTCGCCGGCACGGCCAGCAGTTCGCGCAGGTCTTTCTCCGCCTGCGCATGGATGGAAATGAATTCCTTGCCGCGATGGCTCATTTCCATCACCGACATGCCGCTGCCATGCCAGTCGAGCATTTCCGCAGCCGCTTGTTGCAGAACTTTCTCCGGCAGCACCGCCGGGCCTGCGCTGAAATTAATGACTCGTGCCACGATTATTCCTCCTTAAGTCGGATAAACCGGAGTCAAGCAGCTCAACTCGCTTTGCGCTTCTCCATCTCCCGCCTTTGCGCGGACGAAAACCCGTCCGCGCGGATCGCCGCTTGCGCACGCATGAAAACCCATCCGTGTGCAAGCGGCGATCTTGTAAAAAAACAACCCCAAGCCGTCCTGGCTGTTAACCATAACCGTGTTTTTGCTACGGATACGCTTTTCATCCGTAGCAAAAACACGCTTGGCGCGCGTCCCCCGGGAGGACTTGCTTCGCGGCGCGAGCGCGCAAGTTCGCGCCTTACTTGCCCGCGGCCGCGTCCTTCGCGTCATCATCGCCGCCGCCGGGATCCTCGTCGGACTCCAGCACTTTCTCGATTCCCGCCAGCCGCGTGCCTGCATCAAGGTTGATCAGGGTCACGCCCTGGGTCGAGCGCCCCTGTTCGCGGATTTGCGCCACCTTGGTGCGTATGACCACGCCGCCGGTGGAGACCAGCATAACCTCGTCCGTCTCCTCCACCAGCACGGCGCCAACCAGATCGCCATTGCGCTCACCCGTATGGATCGCAATCATGCCCTTGGTGCCCCGGCCGTGCCGAGTGTACTCGGAAATCGGCGTGCGCTTGCCGAAGCCGTTTTCGGTGGCGGTAAGCACGGTCTGGCTTTCGTTCTCCGCCACCAGCATGGAGATCACGCGCTGGCCCAGTTCGAGCGTCATGCCGCGCACGCCGCGCGTCACGCGCCCGGTGGGACGCACGTCGTCCTCGCCGAAGCGCACTGCCTTGCCGGCATCGGAAAACAACATGACATCGTGCGTGCCGTCGGTAATCGCGACGCCGATCAGGAAATCGCCTTCATCGAGTTCAGCAGCGATTATGCCTTTGCCGCGCGGATTGGCAAACGCCGACAGTGGGGTCTTTTTCACCGTGCCCTGGGCGGTCGCCATGAATATGTAATGCCCGTCGTCGAATTGCTTCACCGGCAGCAGGGCGGTGATTTTCTCGCCTTCCTCCAGCGGGAACAGGTTGACCACGGGCTTGCCGCGGCTGTTGCTGCTGCCTTGCGGCACCTGATAGACCTTGACCCAGTAGACGCGGCCGCGGCTGGAAAAGCACAGCACGTAGTCATGGGTATTGGCGATGAACAGCCGCTCGATAAAATCGTCTTCCTTGGTCGCGGTCGCCTGCCTGCCGCGCCCGCCGCGGCGCTGCG
>CAKKSJ010000007.1 GCA_919902965.1 Burkholderiales bacterium | reverse complement strand
ACTGAATCATGCGAAACAGACTTTGCACCTGCGGCGCCGAAGCCGATGTGCGCCGCGGCACCCGCCGCGTGGCGGACGGGCGCGACGAAATCGTCTACCGGATGATTTGTCCCGTTTGCGGGCAGCTCGGCCCCGCGATTGCGGCGGAGGGCAAGGATGAGGCGACCGCCATTGCCGAAGCCGTTAGCGCGTGGAATGAAATGATCGCGCGCGTGCGTCCGCTGGAAAACTGAATTCGCTCACCTGATTCCCGCCTGCCGTTGCGCCCCCGCTACTTCGCCGCCTCCACCGCGCGGCGCGCCATCACCGTAACCAGGTGCGCGCGATACTCGGCACTGGCGTGCATATCCGCGTTGAGCGCGTCCGCCGGCACGCTGATGCCGGCTAGCGCATCGGGCGACCAGTTCGCGGCGAGCGCTTTTTCCATTGCGGCGATGCGGAACACGCTCGAGGCCGCGCCGGTGACCGCGACGCGCACGCCGCTTTCGGTTTCGGCCGCCATCACGCCGACGATGGCATAGCGCGAGGCCGGGTTCTTGAACTTGATGTAGGCGGCGCGCCGGGGCACAGGAAAACTCACCGAGACAATGATCTCGCCCGCGTGCAGCGCGGTCTCGAACATGCCTATGAAGAAATCATCCGCCGCGATTTTGCGCTGGTTGGTGTTGACCGTGGCGTTGAGGCCCAGCACCGCGGCCGGATAGTCCGCCACCGGGTCGTTATGCGCGAGCGAACCGCCGATGGTGCCCATATTGCGCACCATGCGGTCGCCGATAGCGCCGGCGAGGCCGGCGAGCGCCGGAATCCTGGCGCGCACCTGTTTCGATCGGGCGACTTCCGCGTGCCGGGTCATGGCGCCGATGCTGATGCCCGCTCTATCCATCCTGATGCCGGTGAGTTCCTTGATGCCGCCCAGGTCGATCAGCTCGGTGGGCGCGGACAGGCGCAGCTTCATCGCCGCGATCAGGCTCTGGCCGCCGGCAAGCAGCTTCGTGTCGCCGCCTTTGGCCAGCGACGCGGCGGCCTCGGCCAGGCTTTTCGGGTTCTGATAATTGAACGGATGCATGATTTCTTCCTTGCGCCGGTTCTCGCCCGCTCCTGCCCGGGTGATCGATGGCCTACAGCTTCGCCGCGGCGGCTTTGATCGCCTTGACGATGTTGTGATAGCCGGTGCAGCGGCACAGGTTGCCGTCGAGTTCGGCGCGTATGGTTTCCTCCGAGGGATCGGCATGATTTCTCACCAGGTCGATGGCGCTCATCACCATGCCGGGGGTGCAAAAACCGCATTGCAGCCCATGATGTTCGCGGAACGCTTCCTGCATCGGATGCAGCGTGCCGTCGGTATTGGCCAGACCTTCGATGGTGAGTATCTCGGCGCCCTCGGCCTGCAGCGCCAGGACGTTGCAGCTTTTCACCGCGCGGCCGTTCATGTGCACGGTGCAGGCGCCGCACTGGCTGGTGTCGCAGCCCACGTGCGTGCCGGTGAGACGCAGATTCTCGCGAATGAACGTGACCAGCAGGGTGCGCGTCTCCAGCTCGGCGCTGACCGCATTGCCGTTCACGCTCATTGAAATTTTCATGCAGCTCCCCTGTAAACCGCAACAAAATGAATTGCTGCGAATTCTTCCCGGCGCGTAGCAGCGGTGCAGGGTCGAAATCCTAGACCATGCGATGCCCGGAATCAACTGCAATCGCCGCGGATCGCTGCTTGACCGGTATCGCCACGAGGCATAATCTTGAGCGCCTTACGCTAGACGTGTCTGCCTGCCGCTCCGCTTGAGCTGGCGCAACCGGGCTTGCGGGCAGCGCTTGGCGTGCCCATAGACAGGCAGAGGTGTGCAATGGACAGTGTCGATCTGGAAGTTCTGCGCAACGCAAGCGCCTGGTTCAAAGCGGGCCACGCGGTCGTCATGGCGACCGTGGTCAAGACCTGGGGGTCGGCCCCGCGTCCGCTCGGTGCGATGCTCGCCATCCGCGCTGACGGCCAGCTATCCGGATCGGTGTCGGGCGGCTGTGTAGAAGGCGACCTGGTCGAGCGCGTGCACCAGCACAAGTTGGCGAGCGACAAACCCGAGCTTGCCACCTACGGCGTCAGCAAGGAACAAGCCGACCGCTATCAACTGCCCTGCGGCGGCACGCTGCAATTGGTGCTCGAACCGGTCAAGGACGACAGCGGACTGGACGAACTGCTGCTTGCGATCGAGCGCCACGAGCTGATGGCACGCTTTCTCGATATCGAGACCGGCAAGTCCCGCCTCGAACCCGGCCGCTGGTCGGACACGCTCGAATTCGACGGCAAGCTGCTCAAAACCGTGCACGGCCCGCGCTGGCGCCTGCTGATTATCGGCGCCGCACAGTTGTCGCGCTATCTGGGACAGATGGCCCAGGCGCTGGACTACCAGGTCACGGTGTGCGATCCGCGCGAGGAATACGCCGAGGCCTGGGACCTGGCGGACAGCGCGATCGAGCGCGGCTATCCCGACGATGTGGTGCAGGCGATGAACCTGGATGCGCACTGCGCCGTGGTCGCCCTGACCCACGATCCCAAGCTCGACGATATCGCACTGCTCGAAGCGCTCAAATCCCCCGCCTTCTACGTCGGCGCGCTCGGATCCAAAGCCAATAACGACAAGCGCAGGCAGCGGCTGGCGGAATTCGATCTGTCCGCAGGAGAGATCGCGCGCCTGCACGGGCCGGTCGGACTCAACATCGGCAGCCGCACCCCGCCCGAGATCGCCGTGGCGATCCTCGCGGAAATGACAGCAGTGCGCCGTGGCGTGCACATCCCGCAAGCTGCTGCCTTAGCCGGTGCCGGGAGTCCGGCCGGATGCGGCGTTTCCCCGAATTGAACCCGGGCTCGCGCCGCAGCTAGCCGATGGCCGCGAACATCTGCGGCATACTGCTTGCGGCCGGCGCGTCCAAGCGATTCGGCTCGGACAAGCTCATGCATCCGCTCGCAGGCGAGCTGCCGATGGTGCTCGCGGCTCTCACCAACTTGCGTGCAGCGATTCCGCACGTGATCGCCGTAGTGCGTCCGGGCGCGACCGAGTTGGAGAACCTGTTGAGCGCAGCCGGCGCGACCGTGATCCTGTGCGCCAACGCTGACGAAGGCATGGGCGCCAGCCTCTCGACCGCGGTGGCTGCCTCCGGCGACGTCGCCGGCTGGGTCATCGCGCTCGCAGACATGCCCTATATCCGGCCGGAGACCATAGTCAAAGTCGCCGCGTCCCTCGCCAGCGGCTCCGCCATCGCCGCGCCTGCCTACCGCGGCGAGCGCGGCCATCCGGTCGGCCTGTCGTCGCAATTTCGCGCGCAACTCGAGGGACTGCGCGGCGATAAGGGCGCGCGCTCCGTGCTCAGGGAAAACGCCGGCCTGGTCCAACTGATCGAAGTCGACGACCCCGGCGTGTGTCGCGACATCGACACGCCGGCGGATCTCTAGCCGGAGCGCAGCAGCACCGCTTATACTTGCCGTGCGTAGCGCGCTGCCAGTTTGGAGAATCCTTGATGTTTTACCCTAGTGCCACCCCGTCTTTACTGTTGTTGCTGTTGCTCTGCGCGGTGAAGGCGGCGACGGCGGCAATGCCGCTGGACGTCAGGGGCGCGCCCACGCTGGCGCCCATGCTCGCGCAGGTGACCCCGGCGGTGGTGAATATTTCGGTGGTCACGCGCT
>CAKKSJ010000006.1 GCA_919902965.1 Burkholderiales bacterium | reverse complement strand
GACAACCGGACAGATGTCGTGCTACAAAACCGGACAGATCATGAACTCGCGACAGTGAACGTTATACGTCTTGAGCACATAAGGCACACGGGTGTATTATCTTGGGCATGAAGCCCATCCGATGGAACGCCGATAAGAGTCTTTCGCTCAAAGCGGAACGTGGTGTCTCTTTCGAGGAGGTTCTTTCCGCGATTTCGCAGGGCGGTCTTCTCAGCGTCATGGATCACCCGAACCGGGCCAAATACGGGCATCAAAAAATGCTTGTAGTACGGATACAAGACTACGCGTACCTCGTTCCATACGTTGAAAGCGAGAAGGAGATTTTTTTGAAGAGCATCATGCCGAGCCGCAAAGCGACGCGGGATTTCTTATCGGGAGACAAATGACATGAACGGCGAATCGCTGTTGGAGCAGGAAATTCTCGCCTCTTTCGAACGAGGAGAGTGGAAGCCCGTTCGGAATCAAAAAGGCGAGATCGCGCGGTTCCAGGCCGCGGCGGCGGCTACGTTGCTTAAGAACAAGCGGGTCAACATAAGAATTTCCTCGCGAGACCTGGAGGGCTTGCAGGCCCGAGCCGCAGAGGAAGGTGTTCCATATCAGACGCTCATGGCGAGCGTCCTGCACAAGTTCGTATCAGGTCGGCTGGTCGAGACGCAGAGACGTATAACTTCGCGCTCAAGCGGACGCGGCCAAAAGCGCCGCGCCGCTTAGCTCGGCGTTGGGCGTCTTAACGGCGAGCCGTCATGCCATTGCAGAGAGACAATGACGTAGTTCGCGGTTTGGGATCACCCACGACGCTCCCAGCTTCGGATGGCGTTCCAGATCGCGCTGTCGCGGATGGTCACCTTGGGCGATTTCACCTGGCGCTTTCCCAGGTTCGCATGCCGGATACACGAAAATTCGGATTCAGACTCCGGGATTTCACGATGCAGGAGCGCCCCCGCCGGCGCGGCCGTTGATGCGACGCCGAGATTTCGCGATGTCAGGTTTCGCCGGGAATCTCGACCACACCCTGTGACTGCAGCGCCTGAATCTGACCGGCGTCGTAGCCGAACTCGCCGAGTATCTTGCGTGTATGCTGCCCCACGCGATACGGTGCGGGGCCGCCGGGTGCGACCGGCTTGCGGTCTACGTGGATAGGCAGCGCAGTTACGCGTATGTGACCGCGACCCTGGTGTGGAATCTGCGGAAATGCCGAGCGCGCCGCCAGCTGTGGAAGTTCGATGACCTCTTCGGGCGAGAGCACGGGCGCCGCCGGAATACGCGCCGCGGACAGCGTTTCAACCGCCTGATCCACGCTGTCGAACTGGTCCAGGCGTTCGCGCAGGATCTCAACCAGCGCCGCCCAGTTCGTGCGCCTGGCCATGACTGTGGCAAAGCGCGGGTCGTTCTCGAGTTCAGGCCGGCCGATCAGCGCCACCACGCGCGGCCACATGTGCGGCGCGCCGGAACTTTGCATCGCCAGGTAGCGCTCGCCGATAGGGTGCACCAGCATACCGATGCGCGGCTCGCGCGCAAGCTTGCCGCCGTTGAGCAGCGCAGCGTAGCTAAGATCGTCCGCCGCAATCAGGCACTCCAGCATGGACACGTCCAGATACGACCCGCGACCGTTGCGGCCGCGCCGCAGCAGCGCCGCGCAGATTGCGCCGAACGCGTGCGTGCCGGCGAGCACGTCGGCCGTCATCAGATAGGACACGCGCGGTGTGGCTTCGCCGCTGCGCTCCAGGTCCATGATGCCGGAAATGGCGTTAATCAAATGGGCATACGCCTGCGTCGAACGCATCGGCCCGCTCTGGCCGAATCCCGATATGGAGCAGTAGACGAGCTCGGGGCGCAGGGCCAGCAGCGTCGCCGCGTCCAGGCCGTAGCGCGTCATTACACCGGGCGAAAAATTTTCCACCACCACATCGGCGCTGCGCACCAGATTGAGCACGACATCGCGCACCTGCGGATGGCCAAGATCGATTGCAATACTCTCTTTGCCCGCATTCAGACGCGCGAAGTAGCTGCTTTGATCGGTGCGCTTGGGATCGAGTTGGAGCACGGTATGACGAATTTCATCGCCTTCTCCGGGTCGCTCGATTTTGATCACGCGCGCGCCCAGGTCGGCGAGCATGCGCGTTGCGTACGGACCCGCGAGCACGCGGGTGAAATCGACAACGGTGATACCCGCGAGCAGGGGTTCGTCGCGGCTGGCGGCAGCTGGTTCTGTCATGAGAGTGGCGGGCGATGGTGAAATTGTTTCGGAGGGCGTGTAGTTTACCGCATTGCCGTGGAATGAGGCCAGACACAAGCGCGGATTCTGCGCCCGCTACGCGGTAGAATGAGCTCGATGAAAACCTATGCAGTCCTGTTCTGCTGCACCGGCAACATTTGCCGTTCGCCGACTGCTGAGGGCATGTTCTTGAAAAAAGTTTCAGATGCGGGCCTGGCCGGCAGCATCGTGGCCGATTCGGCGGGAACGCACGGATATCACATCGGCGAGCAGCCTGATCCGCGTACACGGGCTGCCGCGAAAGCGCGCGGTTATGATCTTTCGAAGTTACGCGCGCGGCGGGTAAGGCGCGATGATTTTGACGACTTCGATCTTGTGCTGGCGATGGATCATGAAAACCGGAGCTTCCTGGAAATGCTGTGCCCACCCTCAAACGCGCACAAACTGAAGCTGATGATGGAATATGCGCGCAAATATAATGTGCGCGAAGTGCCTGATCCGTATGGCGGCGGGCCGGAAGGTTTCGAACTGGTGCTCGAAATGCTGGAGGACGCAACCGAGGGCTTGCTGCTAAGCATCCTGCAAAAGCAATCGGTAAACCGCTAAACCTCGTTTGCGCCCGGCGTGTAGCGCCCCTCCCGCTAGGGGAAGGGGCCTGTATGCAGCAATACTAGACGTTCTTGTGTGTTTCCACGATTTGCAGCGGCCCGGTATCCGGAGGCGGGGCACGCCGCGGACGCGGCGCCGGAGCTACGTACTGAGGCTCGAGCGCCGGCGCGACCCGTTTCGCCTTGTTCGGATCGGTCTGAATCATCACCAGCCCGCTTTCCTCCAGCGCCTTTTTCACATCAGGGGCAGCTGCAGGTGGCGGTGTCGGCTCGCTACGCGGCAACACCGCTGCGGGGGTAGTTTCTGCTTGAATCGCCGCTTCCGGTAGCTGCGTAGCTTCCGGCGCAGGGACAGGCAAGGGCAATTCGGCCGCAGTCGATTCAATTACAGGTTCGGCCGGCACAGGCTCGGCGGGAGTCGGGCCGGCGACGACAAATGTCTCCTCCGCCATAGTTTGCTGCACCGCTGCTTCCGGCGCCTGCGACTCTGCACGAATTTCGTTGCTGCGCTCTGCGAGTTGCGCACGTGCTGCATGCTCGGCCTGCTCGGCGCGTTCCAGATCGACGGATTTCGCGCGATCTACGCGCGCTGCGCGTTCGCCGCGCTCTCCGCGCTCACCTCTACCGCCGCGTCCGCGCCGGCCACGACTGCGTCCGGATTCACTGCCGTCCTCGGGACGCTTTCCCTCCGGCGGCCGGGTTTCAATTGCGGGCTGCAACTCGGCTTGCAACTGCGGGCGCGGCGCGCGCGGCTCCCGCGGTTCCCTGGGCGGGCGTTCGATGCGTTCCGGGCGTGCTTCACGCTCCGGCCGCTCGCCGCGATTGCGCTCCTGGCGCGGCTCGCGCTGTTCCGGTCGATTGACTTCGCCCGGTGCCGGCCGGCCCTCGCGTGCGCCGCGTTCCTGGCGATCACGCCCGCCACGTCCACCACGCCCGCCGCGTCCGCCGCGCTCACTGCCACTGCGCTCGCTGCGTTCACCGCGCTCGCGCTGTGCTTCGCGCCTGGGTTCGCGGCGCGAGGGACGCATGCCGCTGCTCGGTTCGGCTTCAGATTTCGATGGTTCACCTTTGAACCAGCCCATGATGCGGGAGATGATGCCAGGTATGGGCTTGATTTCCGCCTCGGGGGCTTTCGGTATGGATATCGGCGCCGGTTCGCCTGGCGGGATGCCTTGCACTGCAGCCTGCGCGCGCGCCAGCTTTGGCTCAGCGCCGGCCTGTGGTTTGGCCTCTTCCTCGGCAGGCAATTGCACCAGGTTATAGCTTGCGGGCAGCGGCTCGGCCTGATTCAAGTCGTCGTGGCGCAGGCGCGAAATCTGGTAATGCGGCGTTTCCAGATGGATGTTCGGGATCAAGACCACATTGACCTTGAGCCGGGACTCGACGCCGTGTATGTCGTTGCGCTTCTCGTTCAAAAGGAAAGTAGCTACATCGACGGGAACCTGTGCATGCACCGCGGCGGTATTTTCCTTCATCGCCTCTTCCTGGATGATGCGCAGGATATGCAGCGCGGCAGACTCTATGCCACGAATATGGCCAATGCCATTGCAACGCGGGCAGGTGATGGTGCTGCCTTCGCCCAGCGACGGGCGCAGGCGCTGGCGTGACAATTCCATCAGGCCGAAGCGCGAAATCTTGCCCATTTGCACGCGTGCGCGGTCAAAGTGCAGCGATTCGCGCAGGCGGTTTTCCACATCGCGCTGGTTGCGCTGCGATTCCATGTCGATGAAGTCGATCACAATCAGGCCGCCCAGGTCACGCAGGCGTAGCTGGCGTGCGATTTCCTCGGCCGCCTCAAGGTTGGTGCGGAACGCTGTCTCCTCGATGTCGCTGCCGCGCGTGGAGCGCGCCGAGTTGACGTCGATGGAAACCAGCGCTTCGGTGTGGTCGATGACCACGGCGCCGCCCGCCGGCAGGTTCACCTGGCGGGAGTAGGCTGTCTCGATCTGGTGCTCGATCTGAAAGCGCGAAAACAGCGGCACATCATCGCGGTAGCGCTTTACCCGGCTGACGTTGTCCGGCATCACATGCGCCATGAATTGCTGCGCCTGCTCGAAAATCGAGTCGGTATCGATCAGAATCTCGCCGATCTCGGGATGGAAATAGTCGCGAATGGCGCGTATGACCAGACTGCCTTCCTGATAGATAAGAAAGGCGCCTTTCTGGCTGGTGGACGCTTCTTCGATCGCGTGCCACAGCTGCAGCAGATATTTCAGGTCCCAGTCCAGTTCTTCCAGCGAGCGTCCAATGCCGGCAGTGCGTGCGATAACGCTCATCCCCGCTGGGACCGCGAGCTGGTCCATGGTGTCGCGCAACTCGTCGCGGTCCTCGCCCTCGACGCGGCGCGATACGCCGCCACCGCGCGGATTGTTCGGCATCAGCACCAGATAGCGCCCGGCGAGACTGATGAAAGTGGTAAGCGCGGCGCCTTTGTTGCCGCGTTAGTCCTTCTCGACCTGAACGATCAGTTCCTGGCCTTCCTTGAGCGCGTCCTGGATGCGCGCGCGGCCAACGTCGACGCCGGCCCTGAAATAGGCGCGGGCGACTTCCTTGAACGGGAGGAAACCGTGGCGATCGGTACCGTAGTCTATGAACGCAGCTTCGAGGCTGGGCTCGACACGGGTGATGACGCCTTTGTAAATATTGCTCTTGCGTTGCTCTTTCGACGCCGATTCAATGTCGAGGTCTATCAGTTTCTGGCCATCGACTATGGCGACACGTAGTTCTTCGGCCTGTGTCGCGTTAAACAGCATGCGCTTCATGAATGTTGCTCCCGCGCGCGCATGGGCAGGACAAA
>CAKKSJ010000005.1 GCA_919902965.1 Burkholderiales bacterium | reverse complement strand
GCCATGATCGAACAGGTTTTCACCAGCAAAGGCGTGCGCCTGCTGCTGGGTGCAAGCGTGGCGTCATTCACCCCCCGCGGCGAAGGCTGCCGCGCCAGGCTGAGCGACGCTACGGAAATCGACGCGGACCTGCTGCTGGTCGCCACCGGCGTCGCGCCGGTGACTGATTTTCTCGCCGGCAGCGGCGTCGAAACCGAACGCGGCGTGCTGGTCGATGAACACATGCGCACCAGCGTTGCCAACATCTGGGCCGCCGGGGACGTGGCGCAGGCGCGCGGTTTCTTCAGCAAGGAACGCATCATCAACGGCATCCTGCCTGATGCGGTGGACCAGGGACGTATCGCCGGCATGGCGATGGCCGATGACCCGCAGACCAAGGATTATGCCGGCGGCGTGCCGCTCAACACCTACAGCTTTTTCGGCCAGCACGCGGTTTCGGTCGGGGTGCATGAAGATGCGCTGGAAGCATCCGCTGTCGAAGTCAAAAAACAAGTCGACATCGAACAGAACCATTATCTCAAGATCGTGCTCAAGGACCGGCGCCTCGCCGGGATTTTCGGCGTCAATGCGGCTTTCGACCCGGGCATCATGTGGGAACTGATACTGCGCGGCATCGACCTGGGCGAGGAAAAGCTCGCCTTCCTGCGCGCGCCGCAGAACAGCGCGCGGGCCCTGATGTCGAAGATGTGGAGATAGGCCATGGGCGCTGCATACGAGACCATCCATTTCAAGGCCGAGGCCTGCGACGGCTGCAACGACTGCATGACGGCCTGCGCAGCGGCCAAGACGCAGACCGACGAGCATCTGCATTCGCGCATCCAGATCGTGCCCTCCGGCGAGGGCTTCGAGCTCGCGATCTGCCGCCAGTGCGGCGATCCGAAATGCGTACTCAACTGCCCCGCGGCAGCCTTGTCGAAAAACGCCGGCAGCGGCGTGATCGACTGGGACGGATCGAAGTGCGTGAATTGCCTTTTGTGCACCGTAGGCTGCGCTTACGGCGGTATCGTCTACGACAGCGTTTCCTCCCAGGTGATCAAGTGCGATATGTGCCACGGGGCGCCGGCCTGCGTCAAAGCCTGCGCGACAGGCGCGCTGAAACACATCACCAGCGCGCGCATATACAACGAAGCGGGCAATCTGGAAGACCTGTTCGCGCCCGGACTGTCGGGCTGCCAGGGCTGCAACACCGAACTGATCATGCGCCATACGCTACGGCGCATCGGTCCGGACGTAGTGGTGGCAACGCCACCGGGCTGCATCCCGGGCATGGGCTCGGTCGGCTATAACGGGCTCACCGGCACCAAGGTGCCGGTATTCCACCCGCTGCTGACCAATACCGCGTCCATGCTCGCCGGCGTGCGCCGCCAATACAAGCGCGCCGGCCGCGACGTGCTCGCGGTGGCACTGGCCGGTGATGGCGGCACTGCCGACGTGGGCTTCCAGTCGCTCTCCGGCGCGGCCGAGCGCGGCGAGGAAATCCTCTATATCTGCGTCGACAACGAAGGCTATATGAACACCGGCATGCAGCGATCGGGCTGCACCCCATATGGGGCCTGGACTTCGACCACCCCGGTGGGGGAACGCGCCCACGGCAAGACCCAGGACGCGAAGAATCTGCCGCTGCTGATGGTGATGCACAACTGCGACTATGTGGCGACCGCCTCCACCGCTTTCATGGAGGACCTCTACGACAAGCTCGATCGCGCCATCCTCGCGGCCAGGACCGGCTTCGCCTACCTGCACATCTACTCGCCCTGCACCACCGGCTGGCGCTTCCCTTCGGATCAAAACGTGGAGGTGGCGCGCAAGGCGGTGGAAACCAATTTCGTGCTGCTGTGGGAATTCAATCCGCGCGACGGCCTGCAGTTCACCCATCCGGTCGAGAACGCGCGTCCGATCGACGAATATCTGGAGGTGCTCGGCAAGTACCGGCATCTGGACGCCGATCAGGTCGCGCATATCGAACGCAGCCTGCGGAATAACCTTGCGCGCATCCGGGGTTTTGTCGCTGCCAAGGGCACGGCGAGCGCAGAGGCCGGGCGCGCCTGAGCGCGCACGCTCGCCCTCACATTTCACTATACTGGGCGCCCCCAATGTTGCGGAGTGCGCTGGTTGCGCGGACGAAAAGCCGTCCGCACGGATCGTTGATTGCGTACGGATGAAAAGCACATCCGCACGCAATCAACGATCTTGTAGAAAACCAACCCCCAGGCCGTTTTTGCTTTTATCAATAACCGTGTTTTAGTTACGGCATAACGCGCTTCGCGCATTAGCCTCCACTGAAACTTCGTTTTCCATACGGATGCGCTTTTCATCCGTATGGAAAACACGGTTGGCGCGCGGAGCGCGCAATCTTTGCAATGCACAATATCCGATGAAATTGAAATGGAACTGAAACAAGAATGGAATTGAATCCAATGGCAGCAACCCAGCGACCGCTAAGCATCCTGATCGCCGCACTCGGCGGCGAAGGCGGCGGCGTGCTTGCAGACTGGATCATCGCCGCGGCGACGGCCGAGGACTATCCGGTGCAGAGCACCTCCATCCCCGGGGTCGCGCAGCGCACCGGCGCGACCACCTATTATGTCGAGATCTATCCGCTGAAGAACGCGCAACTCGGCGGACAGCGGCCGCTGATGACGCTCGCACCCGCGCCTGCCAACATCGACGTGATGCTCGCCTCCGAGCTGCTCGAGACCGGCCGCGCGCTCGCGAATGGTTTTGTCACACCGCAGCGCACCACGCTTATCGCGTCTACGCATCGCATTTACACCGTCGATGAAAAAATTGCGCTCGGCGACGGCCGCTACGACAGCGCGCGCATTGTCGCCGCAGCCAATGCGCTGGCGAAGCGCGCCATCCTCACCGATTTCCACAAGCTCGCGGCGAACACCGGCGCGATGATCAACGCGGCGCTGTTCGGCGCGCTCGCCGGCTCCGGCACCCTGCCGCTGCCGCGGGCCGCGTGCGAAGCCGCCATACGCAGCACAGGCAAGGGGGCCGAGGCGAGCCTGCGCGGCTTCGCGCTGGGCTATGCCAGCGCTGAAGGCAAGGCTGCGACAGTCGAAAGCATCCCGGCCAAACCTGGGGTCGCACGCGGCGCGCAAGCAAGCAGTCTTGTCGAGCGTGCGCGCCGGGATTTCCCCGCCGAAGTCCACGCGATGATCGAAGCAGGCCTCGCGCGCGTCGCCGATTTCCAGGACGAAGCCTACGCCGGTCTGTATCTGGACCGGCTGGAGAGGATTGCAAAACAGGACCGGGCACAGGGCGCGCAGGACTATTCGAAACTCACCGGCGAGACTGCGCGCTTTCTTGCGCTTTGGATGAGCTACGAAGACGTGATCCGGGTCGCCGACCTGAAATCGCGCCGCAGCCGCTTCGAGCGCGTGCGCACGGAAGTCCAGGCCAAACCGGACGAGCCGGTGCACATTATCGAATATCTGAAACCGGGCGTGGAGGAAGCCGCAGCCTTGCTGCCCACGGCGCTGTCCAAACGCCTGCTCGCCTGGACCGGCAGGCGCGGCCTCACGCACAAGCTGAACCTGGGCCTGCATGTCAACAGCAGCAGCGTATTCGGCTTCCTGATGCTGCGCGCGCTCGCCTGGCTGCGGCCGCTGCGGCGCATGAGCGCGCGTTACGCCGAGGAGCAGGCGCTGATCGAGCGCTGGCTCGCTGCCATCGCCGCAGCACCCGAGCCGGAACTCGCTTTGGAAATCGCGCTTTGCGGCAGGCTGATCAAAGGCTATGGCGACACCAACCGGCGCGCCAAGGCGAGTTTCCTGCGTATACTCGACGCTCTGATAGACGGCGGCGCCGTTGCCGATCCGAAGCCGCGCGCGCAAGCCGTGCGCGCAGCGCGTGCAGGCGCGCTCGCCGACCCCGAGGGCCGCGGCCTCGAGACATCACTTGCCGCGCACGGCATTGCGCCGCTGCCGCCGCCACCCAAAATCATCCAATTCATGCGCCGGCCGGGCGTGAAGCAAAAGGCTGCCTAGCCGTATGGAAAAGGGGGCTCTGCCCCCTTTGGATCCCCCGGAAGTAAGCTTTCAAGAAAGAAGGTTTTGATGGAACGACAGTTCAACGCGGAAATCGAATCGCTCAAACTCGGCGCGGGCGAAACCTTCCACGGCGAAGGCATACTCGCCGTGACCAAGGCGCTGCTGCAGTCGGGCGTGTCCTATGTCGGCGGCTACCAGGGCGCGCCGGTGTCGCACCTGCTCGACGTCATGGTGCAGGCGCGCGACTACATGAACGAACTGGGCGTGCACGTCGAGGCCTGCACCAACGAAGCCTCGGCGGCGGCCATGCTCGGCGCCTCGATCAACTATCCGGCTCGCGGCGCCGTGACCTGGAAGTCGATCGTCGGCACCAATGTCGCCTCCGACGCCCTGACCCACCTGTCCAGCGCGGGCGTGCTCGGCGGCGCGCTGATCGTGGTGGGCGAGGATTACGGCGAGGGCGCGAGTGTGGCGCAGGAACGCACCCACGCGGTGGCGCTGAAGTCCTCGCTGTGGATGCTCGACCCGCGGCCGAACCTCGCCACCATCGTGAACCTGGTGGAACGGGGTTTCGAGCTGTCGGAGGCTTCGAACACCCCGGTGATCATGG
>CAKKSJ010000004.1 GCA_919902965.1 Burkholderiales bacterium | reverse complement strand
GGAATGCATGAGGTCTTCTGAAAGCGTTTTTTGTTGTTCGAAAGTGATGCCAGTTTAACCGCTAGTCTGCGCCGATACAAATGCAGCGGGCGGTGGCAGGTCGCGGTTTGGGGTAAGCTTGCAGCTCAAAAAATGACTTGGCAACGCGCAAAGTGGCGTTATCAATGCCCGCATCCAGCCCCTCCGAATTCGTAAGCGTTCATGGCCGCAGCCTCGAGTACCGGCGCATCGCCGCGGCGGCTGATAGCCCGACGCTGGTGTTCCTGCACGAGGGACTGGGCTCAATCGGCCAGTGGCGCGAATTTCCGGAGCGTATCGTCGAGAAAACCGGCCTGCCCGCGATCGTCTATGCGCGCTATGGGCACGGCCAGTCGGAGGTGCTGCAGCAGCCGCACGGCGTCGACTTCATGCACCGCGAGGCGCTGGAATCCCTGCCGGACCTGCTGCGCGCGCTGGGCATAGCGCGCCCCATCCTGATCGGGCACAGCGACGGCGCATCCATCGCGCTGATCTACGCGGGCTCTGGCCATCCCGTGCAGGGCCTGGTGGCGATGTCGCCGCATGTGTTCGTCGAAGACATCAGCATCGCAGGCATCGTCGCGGCGAAGCAGGCATTCGAGACCACCGACCTGCCGCAAAAGCTCGCGCGCCATCACCGCGATGCGCGCAAGACTTTCCACGCATGGAACGACATCTGGCTGGCGCCGGCATTTCGCAGTTGGAACATCGAGCGCTTCCTGCCCGCGATTCACTGCCCGCTGCTGGCGATCCAGGGGCAGGAGGACGAATACGGCAGCATGGCGCAGGTCGATGCGATTGCGCACCAGGCGGGTGGGGCGGTAGAACTGCTGAAACTGGAACACTGCGGGCATTCGCCGCACAAAGACCAGACGCAGCGCGTGGCCGAGGCGATCGTCGAATTCGTAGGCAGGTGCTGAGCCCGTAGTCGTGGCCCCGTAGGCGGAGGCCGTTGCGCGCAGACGCAGCCGGAGTAAAGCATGCAAGGCAGCTTGATCGCGGCTACACTGGTTGCAAGGATTCACTGCCTCGGGGGGAGAGCATTTCCTACAACTCTGACAAGAACGGCATTCCGGCCGCGCCGGGTTTGTCGCCCGGATTGGCGCGTTTCGCCAACCGGGCGTCCGCGCTGATCGCAGTGCCGGTGCTGGGCATGCTGCTGTCAGCGGCGGCCGCATACTGGACGGCCGCCCGGGTCGAGCGGGACGTCCGCATGAAATTCGATAGCGTCCTAAGCGACGCGCAAACCGCCATCGAATCGCGCCTGCGCGCGCACGCCAATGTCCTGCTCGGAGTCAGGGGACTGTTTATCGCCTCGGATGCCGTGACCAGGATCGATTTCAGGGACTATATCTACAACCTGGATTTGAGCCAAAACTTTGCCGGGATCGAAGCGATCAGCTATGCGCGGCACATCGTCGCCGGGGAGAAAGCCGGCTTTGAAACGGAGATGCGCAAGGACATAAGCGTCGACCCGCTCGCTTATCCGGACTTTGCGGTCAAGCCGGCGGGTGACAGGCCCGAGTACGTGGTGGTGCAATATCTCGAGCCGATGGTCGGGCGGGAACGCGCATTGGGGCTGGATCTGGCCGGCGATCCGGTGCGCCTGGCCGCGCTGGAGCGTGCCCGCGACTCCGGCCAAATTACCGCCACCGGACGCATCAAACTGATACTGGATGCCGGGGGACGCTCGGGCTTCGCCATGCGCCTGCCGGTCTACCAGAAAGGCATGCCGCTGGTCAACACTGCGCAGCGCCGCGCGGCGTTCAGGGGAATAGTGGCGACGGTCGTGATGTCAGACAAACTGTTTCAGGAGGTACTGAGCCAATCGTTCCTGCAAACCATCCGCCTGCGCGTACACGATGCCGGTTTTCTCGCCGGTCCGGAAGCGCTGCAAGCGCCTTCGGCGGAAAATCTGCTGTTCGACAGCGACAGCCTGCTGGAACTCGGCGAGACCGAGCGGGCGGACGCGGCCGTTTCCACGGGACTCACGCGCATGTCCAGCCTGGACCTGGGCGGGCGCCGCTGGTATCTGGATTACCATGCGCGCGGCGAATTCCTGTCGTTTTTCGATCGCTGGCTGCCCTGGGCGGTGCTGCTCGGCGGCACGATCATCACTTTGTTGCTGTTCAGCCTGATGCACTCGCTCGCGAGCGTGGGCAGACGCGCGCTGGCGCTGGCTGCGAGCATCACCGCCGATCTGCGCCGCAGCGAGGCGAATCTGGCCGAAACGCAGCGCAACACCCAGGAACTGATCGAAGCGCTGCCTATCCCCGTATTCTTCAAGGGCATCGACGGCCGCTACCTCGGGGTGAACCGGGCCTGGGAGCGCTTTTTCGGCGTTGTGCGCACGGCATTTCTGGGCAAGACCGTAGGTGATTTATATCCGAATAACCCGGAAATTGCGCAGCGTCTGTACGAACAGGACCAGGTGCTTTGGGAGCATCCCGGAACCCAGGAATACGAGACCAGTATCACCACGCCCGACGGCAAGCAGCACAATGCAATCTATTACAAGGCCACGCTGACGCAGACCGATGGCGGCGTTTCCGGTTTGGTCGGCACCATCGTTGACATCACCCAGCGCAAACAGGCAGAGCAGCGGCAGGCCCTGGAACACGCTGTGACCCGCCTGTTGTCCGAATCGACCACGCCGGACGAAGTCATGCCGAAAATCATCCAGACCATCTGCGAAGCGCTGGAATTCGCCTGCGGCGCGCGCATGCTTTTGGACGAGAACGCGCAAGTGATGCGGCGCCGCGAAAGCTGGAGCCTGCCCTCTGCCGAGATCGCGGAATTCATCGAACAAGGCCGCCCGCCCATGTACCCGGACCGGACTCCGGGCGGTCTGCTCAGGCGCGCCTGGGCCAGCGGCGAACCCGTATGGATTGAGGATGTAACCGAGGATGAAAGTTTCGAGCGCGCGCCGCGCGCGGCGAAGGCGGGTTTGCACGCGGGGCTCGCGTTCCCGATCCTGCTTGGCAATGAGATTCTCGGCGTGATGGAGTTCTTCAGTTGCAAGCGACGGGCGTCGGATGCGGAGCTGTTGCGCAGCATGCGTTCGGTCGGCGAACAGATCGGCCAGTTCATGGCGCGCCGACAGGCCGAGGAGCGTGTCCATCATCTGGCGCATTACGATGAACTCACCGGCTTGCCCAATCGCAGCACGTTCAGCCAGCGCCTGAGCCATGCGCTGGCGCAAGCGCGGCGCAACAGCAAGTCTTTGGCGGTCCTGTTCATCGACCTCGACCGTTTCAAGAATATCAACGACACGCTGGGCCACGAGGCCGGAGACAATGTGCTCGTGGAAATTGCGCAACGCCTGCAGGGCTGTCTGCGCGAAGGCGACACGGTTGGCCGTCTCGGCGGGGACGAGTTCGTGGTACTGATCGAAGCACTGCCTGAGCCCATGCAGGTCGCCGCGGTCGCGCAGAAGATTCTCGGCGCCGCGATCAAGCCTTTTGTCATCGAGTCGCAGGAATTCCACCTTTCCGCGAGTATCGGCATCAGCACCTATCCCGATGACAGCGAGGATATGCAGGGCCTGCTGAAGAGCGCGGATATCGCCATGTACCGCGCCAAGGAGCAGGGCAGGAACAACTACCAGTTCTATTCGGCCTTGATGAACATCCACACGGTCGAGCGCCTGGCGCTGGAATCGGATTTGCGCAGAGCGCTGGAACGCGGGGAATTCCTGCTCCACTACCAGCCGAAAATCGATATTGCCAGCGGGCGCGTCACCGGGATGGAGGCGCTGTTGCGCTGGCAGCGTCCCGGGCACGGACTGGTGGCGCCCATGCAGTTCATCCCGCTTGCCGAAGAAACCGGCTTGATCGTGCCGATAGGCGCGTGGGTGCTGAAGACCGCTTGCGCCCGCAACAAGGCGTGGCAGGATCAGGGGCTGCCGCCGCTGCGTGTTGCGGTGAACCTGTCGGTGCGCCAGTTTGCCCACGAGAGTTTGCTGCAGGATGTGGGCCAGGTGCTGGCCGAGACCGGGCTGGATCCGGCTGGGCTGGAACTCGATATTACCGAAAGCATGGTGATGCACGATCCCGAGCACGCGGTGAAGCTGCTCGGCAGCCTGAAGCAAATGGGGATACATATTTCGATGGACGACTTCGGCACCGGCTATTCCTCGCTTGCCTATCTAAAACGTTTTCCTATCGACAGCCTCAAAATCGACCGCTCCTTTATGCGCGACATACCCGGGGATAGCGACGGCGCAGCCATCGCGCACGCGATCATCGCAATGGCGCGCAGCCTGCGGCTCAAGGTCATCGCCGAAGGCGTCGAACGGGAGGAGCAACTGCACTTCTTGCGCGAGCACGAATGCGACGAAATGCAGGGCTATCTGTTCAGCAAACCCCTGCCGGAGGAGGCGTTCCAGAGTCTGTTCCAGGAAGGCGCCGTTGGCGTTCCGGCTGCCGTGAAATAGAAACCTTCGGTTGATTCCGCCGCTTAGTCGGTCCAGAATCGATACATTACCGAACAAAAAAGAAGCAGATTCCCCGGCCGGTAGCCCCGGAATGACTGTTCATCCCGAAATGGGTACTTAAAAAATGCTGGCATCAAATAACATGTTCCAGGAGCAATCCGACTGGCTGGCCAGCGGGCGGTTCGCCGACTTGTTATCCGCGCGGCGTCATGCACCCTATTTGACGCGCCACCGGCTTGCCGCCATTGATGCGCGCACCAGGGTGGTCGCGATCGCTTTCGCGCTCGCGACGCTGCTGTGGATCGCGCTGGATGTCGCCACTTTGCGCGCCGATCTGTGGCGGTTTCTCCTTGCCGCGCGCATATTTGCGATCCTGGTTTTGCTCCGGCTGGCCATAGTGCCGGAGCGGGAGACGGGGCGGCTGCGCGCGCTGACCATGCTCGGGATCGTCCTGGCAATGCCCTTGATGATCTATGGCATTTCGCAGTATCTGTTTGCAGGCCTGTCGCATCACGGCGCGGCGGCCATCAACGTCAATCTTTACCGTGCGCTGCCCTTGCTCGCGCTTGCGGGCCTGAGTATTTTTCCACTGGTTGCGGGCGAAGGCATTTTCTTTGCCCTTGTGATCGCTGCGGTGGTTGGCGGAATTCAATCGGGTCTGGTCGGGGTCAACACGATCGAGCTGCTGTCCCTACTCTGGGTGTTCGGCCTGGTCATGAGCGTCTATTTGATCGGGTGCGCAATACAACTCAATCACATGATGGCGCTGGCGCATCGTGCCAGCCACGATGCTTTGACCGGCGCATTGATACGCCAGAGCGGCGTCGAGGTGCTCGATTTGCATTTTCGGCTCGCCTGTGCGCAGGACGCGCCTTTGTCGGTGCTCTTGCTCGGCGCCGGTGATTTCAAACCGGCTGACGGCAAGTCCGGCAATGCGGCGCGCGACCAGGCGCTGAAAGCCATCGTTGCGAAACTGCATGCGCTGCTGCGCCAGGCGGATGTGGTGATACGCTGGGACGGCGAGCAGTTTGTCGTAATCCTTGCCAATACGCCTCTGCGCGGCGCGCGCCTGGTGGTTGAGCGCGTCATGCGGGAGTTGCTCGGCGTGCGTACTGGCGCAGCGCCGTTCACGCCGTTCATGGGGCTTGCCGAGCGCCAGACCGATGGCGCGGAAGACTGGTGGCAATTGATCGCCTTGTCGGGAAACCGCATGCAGCTCGCGAAGAAATCCGGCGCGGCCTGCTGCGCCGACCACGAAGGCATCATTAAGCCGGGCTAAACGCCCGCGTCGCTGCGCGCCTGCACCAGGCGGAAATCCTTATCTTATTTTCCACAGCTGCGGCTGCGCCGGCCAGGTGCCGCGCTCGAGCATGCGCGCGCCTTCGAACACCAGATGGCTGTGCCGGCCGTAGTGGGGCAGCGGCCGCGCCAGCGCGGCCAGCGAGGCTGCATCGCGCGCCGACACCAGCACCACGATGCGCCCGTCAGGGGCGCGCGCCGTCCACACCTGTGCGCTGCCCTTGTTCGCTGCGAGCAGGGCGGGTCGCGCGCTCATGTCCGCACTGGCGAGCCAGGCGTCGATGTCGGCATGCAGCCCGGCGACGAGCAGGGTGCCTGCGCTTTGCTGCGCGCCCGGCGCGCGCTCGAGCAGGCGCTGTGCGAGCGAGGATGCCGCCGCCCGCACGGCTGCGTCCGCACCCGGCGTGAGCAGCGCCGGCTGCGCGGCGAGCATGGCGTCGCGCAGGATAGGCGGCGCTTCGCCCGCGGCCAGCACCCGCCACAGGCGAAATTCCGGATCCAGCGCGAGCTGCAAGGGTCGCGCAGGCAAATCGAGCACTGCGGTTTCGCGTTCGCGCGCGAGTTCGACACGCCGGACTATGCTGCCGGCGGCGGTCTCTATACGCAGCGGCACCGAAACGGCATAGGCGGGTGTGCCTTGCTCCAGGCTCAGATGCAGCCGCCAGCCGCCCCCGGCCGGCTCGGCCCTGGCGTCTGCGATGCGCAAGGCGGGCGCGCCGCCGCGCTGCAGCCATTGGTCGAAGAACGCTGCGAGATTCCTGCCCGAGGCCTGCTCGAATGCAGCGCGCAGATGCTTCCATGAGGCAATGCTAAAGCGGTGCTCGCGCCAGAAGGCGCGCACGCCCGCATCGAACGCGTCCTTGCCGATCATGTCGCGCAGCATGAAAAACAGCATCGCCGACTTGTCATAGCCGACGATTTGCGATGCGCCATGCGTGCGCGAGCTGAAGCGGGCGAGCGCGGTGTCTGCGCCGGGCGGCATGGCCGCGAAGTCGCGCAGCCAGGCGAGGCGCATGGCGCTCGCAGCCTCACTGCTTTCGCGCTCGCGGTAGGCGTAATCGGCCATGAAATTGGTGAGGCCTTCGGCCCAGTTGCCCTGCGCGTAGTCCGGGTAGACGCCGTTGCCCCACCAGTTGTGCAGCACTTCGTGGCCCAGGGAGGTCGCGCGGATGAAAGGCAGGCGCAGGACCTGGATGCCCAGGTAGGTGAGAGTGGGCATGCCGAATCCGGTCGGGGTGGGGCTGGATACCACGCTGAATTCGCTGAACGGATAGGCTCCGATCCAGCGTTCGTACAGGTCGAGATAGCCGGCGATCGAATCGAGGTAGGCCGGTGCGAGGCTGGCAATTTCGGCGTGAAAATATGTGCGCAGCCGCAACTCGCTCCCGGCCGCGGTGCGCACGCGCCGCTCGCCGATGCGGTAGGGCCCGGCCATGAGCGAGATACCTTCGGCGGGCTGCTTGAACTCGAAACGCGCGCTATAGCGCCCGTCCGCCTGTTTCTCGTCGATCAGCCGCCCCGGCACCAGGCCGCGCTGATCCTCGGGCAGATTGAGATCGACGCTGTAGCGCGCCAGCGCGCCTTCCACCTGCGGATACCAGCCCGAGCCGGCGGGCAAGAATGTGCCGTCCTTGCTGCTCGCCGCCTGGTCGTAGCTGAGTGTGCCGCGATGATCGAGGCTGCGATCGAGCGCAGCAAGCGTGCCGCTCCAGCGCACCTCGATGCGGCCTGCGGCCGGCAGCACAAAGTGCTGCAGACGCCCATCCAGTCTGGCTTGCGGCTCGATGCGCCGTCCGTCTACGGCGAGCGACTCAAGCTGAAGCTGCACCGACAAGGCCAGGGTCGCGGCGCGCGGGACATCGAAACTGATGCTGTCCTGTCCTTCGAGGCGCTGCGTGTCCGGCTCGATGCGCACGCGGATTTGATGCGCGGCGGCGGCGAGTGCCGCGGGGGCGAAACCTAGCACGCAAATCAGCGCAATGAGCCGCGCGGCCGGCCGGATCATCTGGCAGGCGGAAATTTGGCCGTCAATTCGATCGCAGCGCTGTTGCGCCTTGCCTTGAGCGGCAGCCAGGTGCCTGGCGCCGTGCGAACGACGATGTGCTTGAGTTCATCGGTCGTCTTGACAGCCGTGCCGGCGGCTTCGGTAAGCACATCCTCCGCCTGCAGTCCGGCCGCCTCGGCAATGCTGCCCGCACTGACTGCGACTACGCGCACGCCGTCCGCGGCTGTGTCTATGCGTATGCCCAGCAGTGGCGGCGGCGGCGCGGCCGGCTCGGGAGGCTGGTAAGGGATGCCGTAGACAGCGCTCGCCATTCCCGTGGAAAAATCGGCGCAGTCGGAATCGTGGTCCCAGGGAAGCAGCGAGACCATGCGCTGTATGCCAAGGTCCATTAGCTGGTGCTGCACGCCTTCGCCATAGGTGACATGTCTCGCACCCATGACACCGACCACCAGCGCATCCGGGTCGCGTGCGGCGGCGGCCCAAAGCGCCTGCGCCATGGCGCGGTCCCAGACCAGCTGGGCTTCGACGAAACGGCGGAAGGCCGGATCGCTGCGCGCCGGTGCGGACGGGTTCCGTTCCGGATGCTGGGCGTAAGCGTCGAACAGACGCGACAAATAGGCTGCGCTGGGTTCCGCAGGTTTTGAAATGCCTTCGCGCTGATCCGGCGGCACGGCTGCGAGCCCATGCGCACCGACGCTGCGCACCAGCGCGCGCTCGACATTGAGCGCCAGCATCGGAATGCGGTTCAGCCGCGCAAATTGAAACAGCGGCAAATAGAGCGCCGCATCATGGCCCCACACCTGCGACCAGTCGGCCGCCTTGAGAAACTGCTCCTGCGTGAGTTCGCCGGCGACCCAGCGACCCAGTTCCGCCTGCACGCGGCGCGGAAACATCTCGAAGCCGAGTGCAATTTTGGGGCGCAGCGCGGCAAGCGCGCTCGCCATCTGCAGCTCCCAGCGATGATGATCTGCATTGTCATGGGATTCGCCCAGCAGGACCACCTGGGCCGCTGCGGCGCGCCCAAGGATTTCCTGCGCGCTGATGCGCCCGCCGCCGGGCACGGTCCAGACGCCCTCTGCGGCGCAACTCTCGTGCGCGCGCGCCGGCGCGGCGGCGAGCAAAGCTGCCGCGGCGAAACCGATGACGCATGCGCGCCTGCGCGCGCCCGCTATGGACAAATATTTCATGCGGGAATTGTACAAGACTTCAGCGCTGCCGCGACGCGCGCAAGCTCCTATGGATTGAACTCACGCCGCGTCCTTAGGCGTGGCAGCGTAGCGCTCCCTGGTCGCGCGGGAGTTCAGCAGCAAGCCGGCGATCAGGCTGAACAGCGCGACCGTCCCCAGGATGAGCGCGGCAACGGTCCAGGGCTGTCCCAATTGCTGGCGCAGTTGTACCAGCTGATAGGCCACTGCGATCCAGGTGCCGGCAGCGCCGTAGGCAAGCAGTTGCAGCAGGATCAGGCTCCAGCGCTGCCGCCACAGAAACAACAGCGGCGCGGCAAGGCAAAACCCCGCCATCACGAGATTGCCGCCGCGCAGAAAATGCGCGCCCAGCAGCAGCGCGGCGATAGTGTAAAGGCTGATGCGAAGGATCATCCTGACTACTTCATTGATATCCGGGGTCGTTTAAAATGAATAGGCGAGTTTCATTCCATCTTCCATCGCCCTGCGTGCGTCGATCTCTTCGGCGCGCTCGGCACCGCCGATCAGCGCCGCGGCTATTCCCCTGGCCGCCAACTCTGCGTGCAGTGCCCTGACCGGGTCCTGCCCGGCGCAAATCACCACGTGATCGACTGCCAGCAGTTCACTCTTGCCTTCGCGCAGGATGTGCAGCCCCGCGTCGTCGATGCGCTGGTAACTGACTCCGCTGAGCACCGCAATGCCGCGGCGCGCGAGCTCCATGCGTATGGCCCAGCCGGTGCTTGCACCCAGGGTCTTGCCCGGCGGCGTGGACTTTCTTTGCAGCATGACAATGGAGCGCGGCGATTTTTCCTGCATGGGTGCAGCCAGCCCCCCTGCACCCATGCCGCGCGGGTCCACGCCCCAGGACGCGAGGAAGGCTGCGATAGTGCCGCCGCCGGCCGGTTCGCTCAGATATTCTGCGACGTCGAAGCCGATGCCGCCGGCGCCGATGATGGCGACGCGTTCGCCCGGGACTTTCGCGCCAGCGAGCACTTCGTCGTAGCGCAGTACTTTGGGATGGCCGATTCCGGGGATATCGGGCAGGCGCGCGGCGACGCCGCAGGCAAGCACCACGGCGTCGTAGCCGCCGCCGGCCAGTTGATCCGCGCTGGCGCGATGTCCGAGTTTGAGCAGCACGCTGCTTTGCGCCAGGCGGGCGCGGAAGTAGCGCAGGGTTTCGGCAAACTCCTTGCCCGGAACTTCCTTGGCGAGGTTCAGTTGTCCACCGATATCGTCCTGCGCTTCGTAGAGAGTGACCGCATGGCCGCGCTCGAAGGCGGTGATGGCGCAGGAGAGGCCGGCCGCGCCGGCGCCGACCACGGCGATGCGCTTTGCGCGCTGCGCCTTGCCGGCCGGATAGAGGCTTTCCTGACAGGCGCGCGGATTGACCAGGCAGCTCGCGACTTTGTCGCGAAACAGGAAATCCAGACAAGCCTGGTTGCAGGCAATGCAGGTATTGATTTCCCCGGCACGCCCCTGTTCGGCCTTGAGCGCGAATGCAGCGTCGGCCAGGAAGGGGCGCGCCAGCGACACCAGATCGGCGACGCCCTGTCGCAGCAGTTCCTCTGCCAGTTCGGGCGTGTTGATGCGATTGGTGGCCATGACCGGAATAGCGACCGCGGACTTGATGCGCGCGGTGGCATCGCGCCAGGCCGCGCGCGGCACCATGTACGCGATGGTGGGCACGCGCGCCTCGTGCCAGCCGATGCCGGTATCGAGCAGGTCCACGCCGGCGGCTTCGAGCGCGCGCGCGAGCTGCAGCGTTTCTTCGGCGTTCGCGCCGCCTTCGACCAGATCGAGGGCCGATATGCGAAACAGAATCAGGCAGTCCGGACCGACGCGTGCGCGCGTCGCGCGCACTACCTCGAGCGGGAAACGCAGACGGTTTTCCAGCGATCCGCCGTATCGGTCGCTGCGATTGTTGGTGCGCAGCGCCGTGAACTGGCTGATCAGATATCCTTCCGAGCCCATGATTTCGACACCGTCATAGCCGGCGGCGCGCGCGAGCGCGGCGCACTCGGCATAGCGCTCGATGGTTTGTTCCACTTCGGCCGTGGATAGCGCATGCGGCTTCCTGCGGTTGATCGGAGCGGGTATGTCCGAGGCGCCGACCAGGCCGTCGTGCCTGGCATAGCGCCCGGCGTGCAGGATCTGCAGGCAGATCAGGGAGCCTGCGGCGTGAACCGCGTCGGTGACCGCGCGGTGCCCGGCGAGTTTGTCCGGGTGATCGAGCGCGCCGGCATCGGCTTCGAGGCGCCCGGCCGCGTCGGGCGAATAGCCGCCGGTGATAATCAGCGCGGCACCGCCGCGGGCGCGCTCGGCGTAGAAGGCGGCGGCGCGCGCGCTTGCGTCGGCGACGGTTTCGAGGCGGGTGTGCATCGAACCCATCACGATGCGGTTCCTGAGTGTCAGCGGGCCGACCTGCAGCGGCTGGAACAGGCGGGGATAGGAGGGCATGAGTGGTTTCACGGATAAGGAGGAATCTGCGGCAAAGGCCATTTTGCTTCCAGCCGCGCATTATGCGTGAGAGCGCGTGCACTCACAATTGCGCTGAATCCGGGTTGCGCTTGACGCTGCCTTGGTGGAGAATTCCTTCGCTCAATTTGAAACAGGCGCGCAGCAATGAAAACCGGTGTCACCGAACTCAGACGTGATACCGAGGTCGTCGGTCTGGTGAGCGTCGCGCATCTGTTCTCGCATTTCCTGCAGCTGATGCTGGCGCCGCTGTTTCCCCTGATCAAGGACGAATTCGGCGTCGGCTATGCGGCGCTGGGCCTGACGGTGTCGGTTATGTACTCCGTTTCCGGCATTTCGCAGACCATGGCAGGCTTTGTCGTCGACCGTTACGGTGCGCGCCGCGTGCTTTTGTTCGGCATGGCCGCGTTCTCCGTATCGATGCTGCTTACCGGACTGGCGACCTCCTATTGGATGCTGGTCGCGGTGGCGGTACTGGCCGGCATCGGCAACAGCGTGTTTCATCCGGCCGATTTCGGCATTCTGAACGCGAAGGTGAATCCGAAGCGGCTGGGCTATGCGTTCAGCACCCATGGTCTCGGCGGCAATTTCGGCTGGCTGGCGGCGCCGGCGTTCAGTATCGGCGTTTCCACGCTGTACGGTTGGCGCGTAGCCGTGATCAGCGCCGGCGTGCTTGGACTGATCATCACCGCGTTTATTGCCAGCCGCGCGGCGCTCGCCGACAAGGACGCCGAAGCCGGCGGGCAGGGCGACAAAGCGCAGGGCGCACCGCCGCGGGGTCTGAAGGGCGATGTGCGCGCGCTTCTGTCCGTGCCGGTGCTGAAGTGCTTTGCTTTTTTCACCTTCTACTCGATGGCGCTGATCGGCTTGCAGACATTTTCGGTTTCGGTGACCACCGCCATGTACGCAGCGCCGCTGACGGTCGCGAGCGCGGCGCTGACGGGCTTTTTATTCGGCGGCATAGTCGGGGTCGTCGCCGGTGGCTTCGCCGCCGCACACAGCAGCCGCCACAACCTGGTGGCTGCGGCCGGCATGTCGATCGGCGCTGCCCTGACCTTGATCCTGGCGAGCGGCGCGCTGCCCCTCTGGATGCTGACCGGTTGCATGGTGCTGATCGGCTTTTTTACCTTTTCCACCTCGCCCTCGCGCGACATCCTGGTGCGCGGTGTGACACCGCCCGGCGCGACCGGCAAGGTCTACGGCTTCGTTTATTCCGGTCTGGACCTGGGTGCGTCGATCTCACCACTGCTGTTCGGATGGATGCTCGATCAGCATTTGCCGAAATGGGTGTTCGGCGCGGCCGCGGCGTTCATGCTGTTCGCAGTGGCGACCGTGGTCACGCTGCGCCCGCGGCGCACGGTCGAGGCGCTCACCGCAGCGCTGCCGGAAAACGCGCCATCCTAGTAAATTTCCCGTTTAATTGTCCATCTGATAGATGACCCGGTTGGCACGGCGCAAGCGGTTGCTCAACTCGCGCCCAAGATTGCGCAACAGCGTAAGCGCGATGCTGGGATGGCTGGCAGCGAGTTGCTGGAACGCCTCCTGCTCCAGCACATAGCAAACCAATTCCTCGTCCGCCTGCACGCTGGCGGAGCGTACCTCCGTATCGAGCAAGGCTACTTCGCCGAATACCGTGCCCGGGGAAAAGGTCACCAGGCGTATGTCGCGTGTCGCCCCGGCGGGATGGATGCGCGCGCTGGCTTCGCCCTTGGCGATCACGAACAATTGCTGGCCGGGATCGCCTTCGCGGAATACTGTCTCGCCCCTGGCGTAGACCCGGCGGCTGAGCAGGCCTCTTACCGCCTCGATTTTGGCCGTGTCCAGGCCGGCGAAAAGATCAAGCTGGCCGAACGGGAATTCGGCACCGAGTTCGATGTCCCCCAACTCGGACAGGATCAAATGGTCTTCAGCCCACTCCAGCGCCTGGTCCAGGTCGACGAAGACGCGCCCCTTGCTCAGCGCGGCGACCGCGCCCATGTCGCGCAGAAACTGCCCCAGACGGCTGCTCTCCTCGACCGAGGAGAGCAGCAGGAAGCGTCCCTGCTTGACCATCGCATCGTGTGCCTGGACCAGAAAGCGCACGCCGGTGCTGTCGATGTCGGTGACGCGTTTTAGATCGACGATCACCGCAGTGGCGCCGTCCTTGACCGCTGTTTCGATTTGGTGAATCAGTTTCTCCGCGGTGCCGAAGAACACCGCGCCTTCGAGTTCGAACACGACGATGCGCTGGCCGTGCTCGACGAGCAACTGCATCAGCCGCGGCTCGCGCGTCTTGCGCGAGCGCAGCACATCGCCGCGGGCGCTGCGGCGGATGACCGACTTGCTCATGCGGAACAGGAAGGAGAACACCGATACCAGCATGCCGATCGCGACCGCGGTGATCAGGCTGGCGAACACGGCGACCAAGGTCACGAGTACGATGACGAACAAGTCGAGCAGCAGGCTGGCGCGGTTGCGCGGGCCGGCCGCGACCAGACGTCGCAGCAGCTGCGCGGACCAGCGGTCGAATAGCCGCCAGGCAGTGACGAACAGCATGCCGGCGACGACGACCTTGGGGATCAGCGCAATCAACTGCGAACAGAACAGCACCGCGGCCAGGATCAGCAAGGCGTTGATCAGCACCGAGTAGGCGCTGCGCCCGCCGGAACTGTAATTGGCCTGGCTGGAGGAGAGGCTGATGGCGCCGGAGATGCCGCCGAAGCCCGCGGCAACGAGGTTACCCAGGCCGAGGCGCACCAGGCTCAGATTGTGGTCCTGGCGCTGCTGCGTCACACCTTCCATTACCTTGGCGCACAAGAGCACGTCGAGCGAGGAAATCAGCGCCAGGCTTGCGGCCCAGGCAAACAGGGTCGGCAGCAGGTTCCACCATTGGCGCTCGTCCACGAAAGCATAGAAGCCCGAGAGGTAATGCAGATCAGGCATGGCGAAATTGAGTTCGCCGATGAACGGGCCGAGGCTCGCGCCATAGCCCAGGTAGTGGAAAAGATAATACAGGCCGATGCCGGCAAACATGCCGACGATTACCGCCGGTATGCGTTTCGTGAACAGTCCCGCGTACAGCATGAGGAAACAGGTGACGGCGCCGATCAACAGCGTGAGTGGCTGCGTCTGCTGCAGTTGCTGCAGCAGCATGCCTGGCTCCAGGTGGCGGGTAAGTCCCAGCATGGGCGCGATCTGCGACAGCAGCAGCAGGATGGCGCCAGCATTCTGGAATCCGGCGATGACCGGAAAGGGGATGTATTTGACCATGTTGCCCATGCCGATGGCGCCAAACGCGGCTTGCATGATGCCCGACAGGAAAATCACGAAGAAAATCACCGTCAATACCTGCTGCGGGTCTTGCAGCTGCGCGTAAGTTTCGGACTCGACCAGATGCAATGCGACCATGCTGATCAGGTAGGCCTGCATGCTGCGCGGGGCGAACACGACGGCGGAATTGGCGCGCAGCAAGACCGCGACCAGCGCGACGATGACCGCGCTGTACAGACCGGCAAGCACGCCGTAGCCCGCGTAGCGCTCGCCCAGCGGGCTCAGCGCGAACAGGCCGAAGCCGATGGACAGCGGCAGCGTCAACAGTGCTGACGCAAGTCCTCCCGCCAATTCGGCGCGCAACTTGATCGAAACCAAAGCGAATCCCCCATCCCGAGTGTTTATTGTTTTTGTGCTGCCGCCGCCATCGCCTGCCTATGGGCTGGCTGATCGGGCAGGCGCAATCATAGCCTAGTCGAGGCGGAATTGGGCTACCGAAATGCGCGCTCGGGCGCTATGATGCTGCGCAAGCATGAACGACGAGCCCCAGCACGGAGAACCCCTGCGCATAGACAAATGGCTCTGGGCTGCGCGCTTTTTCAAAACACGCAGCCTGGCGGCCAAGGCCGTGGACGCTGGCAAGGTGCGGGTCCATGGTGAGCTCGCAAAGCCCGCGCGCGCGCTTCGAGTCGGGGACGTAGTGTCGATACGCGCAGGTGAGCTGGAGTGGGTGCTGGAGGTCCTGGCGCTGTCGCGACTGCGGGGGCCCGCGGCACAGGCGGCGCTGCTCTATGCCGAGCGCGAGGACAGCCGCGCGCGCCGTCAGGCGCAGATCGCGCAGCGCAAAACCCAGCCGCACCCGGCCGCAGGGGTAAAAGGGCGGCCGACTAAAAAGGATCGAAGGCTGATCCATCGATTCACCGGAGATTGAATTAGGCGGATCGCAGGCCTCTGTTTCCGGTAAAATGCCGCCTCTTTCGCGCCTACCCCAGAAACGGAAACCCCTTGATCGTCACCTCCGGCATCAGCATTCAGTTCGGCGCCAAGCCCCTGTTCGACAACGTATCGGTCAAGTTCGGCGAGGGCAACCGCTATGGCCTGATCGGCGCCAATGGTTGCGGCAAATCCACATTCATGAAAATCCTCGGCGGCGACCTGGAGGCGAGCGCAGGCAGCGTCGCGGTGGACCGCAGCGAGCGCGTGGGCAAGCTGCGCCAGGACCAGTTTGCCTACGAAGACCAGCGCGTGCTCGACGTGGTGCTGATGGGGCACGAGGAGATGTGGCAGGCCATGGCCGAGCGCGACGCCATTTATGCCAATCCGGACGCAAGCGAAGAGGACTATATGCATGCGGCCAATCTGGAGGCGCGCTATGCCGAATTCGGCGGCTACACTGCCGAGGCGCGTGCCGGCGAGCTGCTGCACGGGGTGGGCATCCCGATCGAGCAGCACGACGGTCCGATGAGCGCGGTCGCGCCGGGATGGAAACTGCGCGTGCTGCTGGCCCAGGTGCTGTTCGCCGACCCGGACATCATGCTGCTCGACGAGCCGACCAACAACCTGGACATCAACTCGATCCGCTGGCTCGAGGACGTGCTCAACGCGCGCAGCTCGACCATGATCATCATTTCCCACGACCGGCATTTCCTGAACAGCGTATGCACGCATATGGCCGATATGGACTATGGCGCGCTGCGCGTTTACCCGGGCAATTACGACGACTACATGTACGCCTCGACGCAGGTGCGCGAACAGCTGCTCGCGGCCAATACCAAGGCGAAAGAGAGAGTGGCCGAACTGCAGGAATTCGTGCGCCGTTTCTCCGCCAACAAGTCGAAAGCGCGCCAGGCGACCTCGCGCGCGCGCCAGATCGAGAAAATAAAACTGGAGGACGTCAAGCCTTCCAGCCGGCAATATCCCTATATCCGCTTCGAGTACGACGAAAAGGAAAAGCTGCACCGCCTCGCCGTGGAGGTAATGAGCCTGTCGAAGAGTTACGACAAGCCCCTGATCAAGGGGCTCGATCTGGTCATAGAAGCGGGCGAGAAGGTTGCCATCATCGGGCCCAACGGCATCGGCAAGACCACGCTGCTGCGCTGTCTGT
>CAKKSJ010000003.1 GCA_919902965.1 Burkholderiales bacterium | reverse complement strand
GCTTACTGCGGGGGTGATCCTGGCCGCGTTCGACGACGTTGAAAAAGCGGGCAACGCCGCGGCCGACATGATCGCGGCGGGCATCATCCCCGCCGGTCTGGAAATGATGGACCAGCCGGCGACGCGCGCGGTGGAGCAGTATGTGCATGCCGGCTACGACCTCGATGCGGCGGCGCTGCTCTTGTGCGAGTCCGACGGCACAGCGGAGGAAGTCGAAGACGAGATCGCGCGCATGACCGAAGTGCTCAAGCGCTCCGGGGCCTACGACTTCCGCATTTCCCAGAACGAGGCCGAACGCCTCAAATTCTGGTCCGGACGCAAGGCGGCGTTCCCGGCGATGGGGCGCATCTCGCCGGATTACTACTGCATGGACGGCACCATTCCGCGCAAGCGCCTGGGCGAGGTGCTGCGCTTCATCGCCGAAATGGAAAAAAAATACGGCCTGCGCTGCCCCAATGTGTTTCACGCGGGCGACGGCAATCTGCATCCGCTGATCCTGTTCGACGCCAACGATCCGGAGCAATTGCGGCGCACCGAGGCGTTCGCCGGCGAAGTGCTGGAGAAAAGCATCGCGGTGGGCGGCACCGTCACCGGAGAGCACGGCGTCGGCATAGAAAAAATCAACCAGATGTGCGTGCAGTTCACGAGCGCGGAACTCGAAATGTTTCGCGCGGTGAAGCGCGCCTTCGACCAGGACGAGTTGCTCAACCCCGAGAAGAACATACCGTCGCTGCACCGCTGCGCCGAGTTCGGCCGCATGCACGCCGAGGGCGGGCGCCTGCCCTATCCAGAATTGCCGCGTTTCTAACCGGCCATTTCGGAATCATCGAAATGGCCCTGATATAGGGGAGTATGAGGGGATGTATCCCCTCATTTCGTAGACACTGAATATGCAGGAAGTCATCAAACGCTACGCCGACCGGATCCGCGCGGCTGCGGCAGAGAAAACGACCTTGCGGCTGCGCGGCGGCGGCAGCAAGGATTTTTACGGTGAGGTCCCGCAGGGCGAGCTGCTCGATACGCGCGACTATGCCGGCATTGTCGCCTACGAGCCGACCGAGCTGGTGATCACCGCGCGTTGCGGCACGCCCTTGGCGGAACTGGAAGCGGCGCTGCGCGCGCGGGGACAGTTCCTCGCGTTCGAGCCGCCGCATTTCGCCCCCGGCGCGACCGTGGGCGGGATGGTCGCCGCCGGCTTGTCAGGTCCGCGGCGGCAGGCAGTGGGCGCGGTGCGCGACTTCGTGCTCGGCGTGCGCATGCTTGACGGCCGCGGCGATGATCTCACTTTCGGCGGCCAGGTAATGAAGAACGTCGCCGGTTACGACGTCTCCCGGCCGATGGCGGGTTCCCTGGGCACGCTCGGCATGATTCTGGAAGTTTCGCTCAAAGTGCCGCCGCTGCCGTTTGCCGAAGCGACGCTCAAACTGGAACTGCCCCAGGACAAGGCAATCGAGATGCTCAATCACTGGGGCGGAAAGCCCATACCGATCAGCGCCTGCGCCTGGGCCGGGGGCGATCTCAGCGTGCGCCTGTCGGGTGCGGCCAGCGCGATCAGGGCCGCGCGCGAGGCGATAGGCGGCGAGCTTATGGAGCCGGAGCAGGCACTAGGCTTCTGGCAGGGCATGCGCGAGCAGACGGAAGTGTTTTTTCGCACCGACAAACCGCTATGGCGCCTGTCCGTGCCTTCGGCGACGCCGCCGCTTGCTTTGCCGGGCGATGAACTGATCGAATGGGGCGGCGCGCTCAGGTGGCTGGCCAGCAACGCCGACGCGCGCACCATACGCGAGGCCGCGGCGCAGGCAGGCGGGCATGCCACGCTGTTTCGCGCTACCGACAAGAGCGCGGGCGTGTTTACGCCGCTTGCGCCCGCGCTGTTGAATATTCACCGCCGCCTAAAGCATTCCTTCGATCCCGCGGGCGTTTTCAATCCCGGCCGGATGTACCCGGATCTATGATCGGTTTTTCGCCGCGTTCGCGCCATGCAAACTGAACTGTCCGATTTCTTCAAGGGCACGCGCGACGGCATGGAGGCCGATGCCATTCTGCGCAAGTGCGTGCATTGCGGATTTTGTACCGCGACCTGTCCCACCTATCAACTGCTGGGCGACGAACTCGACGGGCCGCGCGGACGCATCTATCTGATCAAGGGCATGCTCGAAGGCGCCGAAGTCACGGCGCGCACGCAGCTGCACCTGGACCGCTGCCTCACCTGCCGCGCCTGCGAGACGACGTGCCCATCGGGGGTGCAGTACGGACGGCTGGTCGACATCGGGCGCAAGCTCGCGGAGGAGCGCGTGCCGCGGCCGCTGTTCGCGCGGCTGCAACGCGCGGCGCTGCGCGCGGTGCTGCCGCGCCGTGCGCTGTTCAAGTCCCTGCTCGCACTCGGCCGCTGGATGCGCCCGCTGCTGCCGTTCGCGCTGCAGGCCAAGGTGCCCGCTGCGGTGACCGCGGCCGGCGCCTGGCCGGCGGCAAGGCATGCGCGCAGGATGCTGGTGCTCGCCGGCTGCGTGCAGCCCGCGCTGTCGCCGGACATCAATGCCGCGAGCGCGCGCGTGCTCGACCGGCTGGGCATATCGCTGATCGAGGCGCCGGCTGCGGGCTGCTGCGGCGCAGTGCGCTTTCACCTGAATGCGCAGGCAGACGGGCTTTCCGACATGCGCGCGCTGATTGATGCCTGGTGGCCTTACGTCGACGCCGCGGAAGGCGGCGTGGAAGCGATCGTGATGAGCGCCAGCGGCTGCGGCGCGACGGTGAAGGAATACGGCCATCTGCTCGCGCGCGATCCCGCCTATGCGGCAAAAGCCGAAACAATCGGCGCGCTGAGCAAAGATCTGAGCGAAGTGATTGCGGCCGAACTCGGGCGGCTGAAGCCGCTGCTTGCACAGGGCGCGCCCGCGACCAGGCTCGCTGTGCAGACACCGTGCACGCTGCAACACGCGCAGAAGCTGGGCGGCGCGGTCGAGCGCATCCTCGCCGCGGCCGGCTTCGAGCTCACGCCGGTCGCCGATGGCCACCTGTGCTGCGGCTCCGCCGGCACTTATTCGATTCTGCAGCCGCAGCTCGCGGAGCGGCTGAAGAAGAACAAGCTCGCCGCCTTGCACGCCGGCTCGCCGCAGGTCATCGTCAGCGCCAACCTCGGCTGCATGAGCCACTTGCAGAGCGGAACCGCGCTGCCGCTGGAGCACTGGATCGTGGCGCTGGAGCGGCGTCTGGCCGGCTGACAATTGCCCTGTGTTGCGAATTGAGTGGACGCGGCTGGGTCGATCTGAAGAACTTGTCCAATCGGAACGCTTGCGCGCGGGCGGGTGCGCCCCTCTCTTAAACCTCGTCGATACTGGCTCTCGAGCCGGTATGCTCCTTGCGCCGGAGGTGCCGCAGAGCCAATCCGTGGCTGCCGCCTGGCGCAACAACTCCCGGCCTCCTTACTCAGGCGACCGCGCTCTCAGCCTTCGCTTGGTTCGCTCCTTTCCTGTGCCATATAACAAACAGTGACATCAAGCCAAGCCCGAAAGCATCCATGTACCAAGCGCCGGAGATCATTCCCAGGGACGTGAATATGCACAAGATGCGTAGCGGCCAGCCCACGCTGCGCCGGTAATACCCGCCCGTTCCGATAGCGAACAGCCAGCTCGCAACAAATCCGACAACCGCCACCCGGGCGATCGCCATAGCTGAGCCAATCAGCAGAATCTCTGGACGGAAGATAAAGAAGAACGGCAACGCGAACTTCATCACCGCGAGCTTCAGGCTCTCGACTGCGATCGGCCACCAATGTGTCCGGGTAATGGCGGACGCCGCATAGACAGCGGTACAGACCGGAGGAGTCAGAGCCGAGAGTAAGGCGCCATAGAAAACGAAAAAGTGCGCGACCAGCGGCGGCACTCCGAAACTGACCAGCCCTTGAACGCACACTGCCGCCGCCAGCAGGTAGGAAGCCGTGGTGGGCATCCCCATTCCGAGTACCAGCGCCACGGCCATGGTCAACAGCGCAAGCGGCAACAAGCCACTGGACGCGCCGACGTAGATGATGGTCTCGCTCACCTTGATGCCGATACCGGTCAGTCCGATCAGGGACAGGATGATCTGCGCGCACACCAGCAGTGACACCAGGCTGATGGTATTTGCGGCGCCGCTTTTCGCGCCTTCCAGTATCGCTTTGCACCTCGCCCCCCATGCGGCGGGCTTCCACGAACCCATAAAGAGAAACAGCGTTACATTGACCGCGATCGCGTTGAACGCGGCGAGCGCGGCCGACCTGCCGCTGAACAGGGAGACAACCAGGACGAGGACCGTAGCCAACAAGGGAACGGCCTCGCGCCAGTTCAGCACCTCGCGCCAGGTTGGAATATCCGCGGTATCCATGGCGCGCATGGCCTCGCGCCGGGCCTCGACATCGATGCTCGCCCAGATGCACACGTAGAACAGGAACGACGGTATCACCGCAGCCAGCGCCACGGTCGCGTAGGGGAGATTGAGCAGTTCGGCCATGATGAACGCTCCGGCCCCCATCACCGGAGGCGTGATCTGCCCCCCGGAAGAGGCGGTCGCTTCCACTGCGCCGGCGAACGCCGGCCGGTAGCCGAGCCTGATCATGGCCGGGATAGTGAAATTGCCCACGGTCGCCACGTTGGCCACTGCGGCACCGTTGATCATCCCGAAAAAAGCGCTGCCGACGTTGCACACCTTTGCCGCTCCGCCGGGGGACCTGCCCGCCGCGATCATCGAAACTTTCATGAAGGTTTCCGCGGCATTGGTCGCAAGCAGGAAACAGCCGAACAGGATGAAAATCGTGATCAGGCTGGCAGATAGGCCGGTCACTGTTCCCCAGATGCCTTCGGTACTCAGGTACAGATGTTCAATCAGGTACGAAGGCGAGATTGGCGGGTGCCCCCAGTCCCCGGAAAGGGAATCTCCGAACAGCGTGTAGATGATCATCAGCAATGCAAGCGCCGGCAAGATCGGGCCGCTGGAGCGCCGCGCGCCCTCGAGAACCAGCGCCAGCAGCGCGCCTCCAAGGACGAATTCGATCGGCCGCGCCACAGTTGAGATGGCTGTCGAAAGCCGCTCGTCCTCTGCAATTACGTAGGCGCAGGAAGCGACCACGATAATCACTGCGGCGAAACTCAGAATATTGCCGATGCTGGCCCAACGGCCGCCTTGTTGGCGGATATCGGCAAACTTCAGGTACGCAAGCGTAAGACCGAGTGCGACGTGAATGCTGCGCTGAACCAAAGGTGCGAGTTGCCCGAAGCCCGCCGTATATAAATGAAACAGCACGAATAGAATCGCGACAACGGTGGTGACGGATTCGTAGACGAGCGTGGCGCGCGCGCCGGCCTCGCGCCGGCCTGTCGTCGGTGCTGCCATCATAATCGGCTCCTCCTAGACTTCCCGTGACATGAGCGGTTCGCGGCCCGGCCGCGGCGTACCGCAGCCGGGACTGTCCGATTTCCTATTTTGACTTCGCTTCCGGGGGAATCAGGTTATCCGGAACCTTGTATCCGCGCGCCTCGAAGAATTTCACTGCGCCGCGATGCAGAGGTATGTTCAACGCCGCGGCGGCGGCTATGGATTCTTTCACGATATCCATGCCTTTCATGTCGGGGAACGCGGCGGCCTGAATATCCTGGCCCTTCAGCAGTCCGTCGAGCATGGCCATCACCTGCTCATCGGTGAGGCTGTCGCTGTAGGCGAACTCGCCTATGGTCTGGACTGGCGTGGTTATCGCCCCCACGCCTTCAATCGAATTTGGCGCGATGGACGCAAATGCGACATAGGGCAGCTTGGCTTGCACTTTTGTCACCTGCTCCGGGGTGAATCCAAGGACGCTGATCGGTGTCAGCGCGCGCAACTCCAGCGTGGTTCCGTCCAGGCTGGTGCGCGAGCCTGCTTTGGCGTAACCGGTCGAACGGCCGTCCTTGACCGCATCGACCGCGTCCGAAAGAGTGGAAACAAAATAGTCGGGCTTGACGTCACACGCAGCGAGAATTTGCTGGACGATATTTTCGGTTGCGGAACCGCGTTGGCCGGCAGTGAATTTCTTGCCGGTCAGGTCCTTCAAGGTTTTCACCCCGGAATCCGTGCGAACTATGTAGAACTGCATCGACGCACTATGCACCCACAGGATGCGCAGCTTCGGCGCCGGATTGCCGGAGAATTTGGCCAGTCCTTTGTACGCTTGATAGACTGTCTCGAATGTGCCCAGGCCGAAATTGATCTGGCCGCGCGCAAGGCGCGCCAGATTATCGACCGCGCCCCCGGTCGCAAGCACCGTTACATTGACTTTGTCTGCCGCGTGGGTGTTGATCGCCTTGGTAGCAGCCACGGCATAGGTGTAGTGAATCGAACCAATTGCCGTCGATCCATAAGCGATGCGGTCGGCGGCAAGTGCGCCCTGGCTCAACAACAGAGCAGTGCCCAGAGCAGCCAGTCGAACGATATGCTTTCTCATGATTCGCCTCCTTCGTTTTAAATACACTTTTTCCAAATTCCTCCCCCAGCCGAGGAAGGACCGCAACTCATATTAGGGTCGTACGCCCGCTTTCATTTTGACGCCGACATCCGTCTTGAGCCGTTCTTGGGCCAAATCGATGAATCGGCACAGGTAGCGCCGGGTTTCACGCGGATCGATAATGTCCTCCACACCGAAAGCTTCGGCGGTGAGAAACGGCGAGTCCAATTCGCGCAACTCCTCTTCGAGTTCCTTTTGCCGCAGCACCGGATCTGCGGCATTCTGAATCTCGCGCTTGAACGCCGCGGCTACGCCGCCCTCGACCGGCAGCGAACCCCATTCCGCAGAAGGCCAGGCGATTTTGAAATCCAGTCCGTTCTTGTCGGTGGTGCCCATGCCTGCCATGCCGTAGCACTTGCGGATGACCAGGGTAAGAATCGGCACGGTCGCCTGCAGACCGACATACACGGCGCGCATGCCGTCGCGCAGAGTGGCTGCGGCCTCGGCCTGCATGCCGACCATGAAGCCGGGCAGGTCCACAAGAAAAATGAGCGGGATATGAAATGTGTCGCACAGCTCGGTAAAGTGGATCTGTTTCCGCGCCGCCCTGACGTCCATTGCGCCGCCATAGACCATGGGGTTGTTGGCGATGATTCCGACGACTTTTCCATTCATGCGCGCCAGGCAGGTGATCACGGCGCGGCCATAAGTCGGTTGAATCTCGAAAATCGAGCCCCGGTCCGCCACCATTTCGATCAGCTTCTTCATGTTGTAGGGCTGCCGCCGCTCCCGCGGCACCAGATCGAGCAACGCCTCTTCGCGGCGGTCCACTGGATCGTCACAGGTTGCAGCGGGCGGCAGCTCCCACACGTTCTGCGGCATGTAGCTGAGAAAGCGCCGGATCAGGCGAAAGGCGTCCGCCTCGTTTTCGGCCACGTTGTCGACCGTACCGGCAGTGTCGACTGCCATCCTGGCGCCGCCGAGTTCCTCCTTGCTCACCTTTTGCCCCAATGAGCGCTCGACCACCGGCGGCCCTGCTGCAAAGATCTGGCTGGTCCCCTTCACCATTACCGACCAATGCGACAGAATCGCACGCCCGGCCGGGCCGCCCGCCGCCGTGCCCAGGACCGCGCTGACCACCGGCACTGTTCCCAGCAGCTGCACGGCACGCTCGTATCCGTCCACGCCGGGGAATACGGTGTGGCCGCGCCGCTTGGCCGAGGTCACTGTGCCGCCGGCGCCGTCGATCAGGTTGATCAGCGGAATGCGATAGCGCGCAGCCAAGTCCTCGACGAATCCACCCTGGCCGCCCTTGCGCCGGTCGCCGCCCCAGCTGGTCCCGCCGCGCACGGTAAAATCCTCGCCTCCCACTGCGACCGACCGCCCTTCGATACTGGCCAGGCCCATTACATACGGGGCCGGCGTTACCTTGGTGACCTTGCCATCCACATAAGTGGCGTTACCGGTCAGTTTGCCGACTTCCTGGAACGAACCCGCGTCCACCAGGCCGCCAATTCGCTCGCGCACGGTAAGCCGTCCCTGCCCGTGGTGCCGGGCGACGGCCTCCTCCCCGCCCCCTTGCTCGGCCCATTTGCGCCGCAGTGCGATTTCTTCTGCTTCCGGTAACCAGGTCATTTCATTGCCCTCGATCAGTTGGACCTACAACAGCGCCGCCATGCCGGCCTAGGTTTCGAGGATCGCGACGCACTGGCCTTCCGTCACAGACTCGCCTTCTTTCACCAAAATGCCCTTGAGCACGCCTGCGTCTTCCACGACGACGGGGATTTCCATTTTCATCGATTCCATGATCATCACAATGTCGCCCTCGGCCGCGGCGTCCCCCACTTGCATCTTGATTTTCCAGACCGCTCCGGTCACCTCTGATTTGAGTTCCACTGTTGCCATTCTTGTTGCTCTCCATGTATTGGGTTTGAGGGATCAGGATATAACTTCGGCTACGATTCCCGTATGGACCTGCCCCTCGCGGAACGGGGGTGAACGAAGGACGGCCAACAGCGCCGGGATGTTGTGTTTCACACCCTCGATCGCGAATGCCTCGAGAGCATCGCACAGCCGCCCGATTGCGGCCTCGCGCGTGGCAGCGTGAACGATCACCTTGGCAAGCAGCGGGTCGTAGTGCGGCGTCACATCACACCCTTCGGCATAGCCGGTTTCAATGCGCACGCCGGTATCCAGCGGAGGCCGGTACACCTTGAGTTTCCCGGGCGACGGCAAAAAACGCTTGGGGTCTTCAGCGTAGACCCGCGCCTGGATGGCGTGGCCTTTCAGTTCGATTCGCTCCGGCAAAACCGCATCCAAGCGCTCACCCGCGGCCGAGCGAATTTGCGCCTGAACCAGATCGACGCCGGTGACTTCCTCGGTCACCCCGTGCTCGACCTGCAGTCGGGTGTTCATTTCGAGAAATGAAAATGATCCGTCGGCACCCATAAGCATTTCCACCGTGCCGATGTTGTCGTAGCCCATTTTCTGCAGGATCGTCGCCACGCTGCCGGCAAGGCCTTCGATAGATTGGCGCTCGATCAGCGGCGCGGGTGCCTCCTCGATCACTTTCTGGTGTCGTCGCTGCACCGAACAGTCCCGCTCGAACAGATGCCGCACCGAGCCAAAACGGTCGCCGAGTATCTGAAATTCAATGTGGCGCGGACGTTCCAGAAGTTTTTCCAGATACACCTCGGCATTGGCGAAACCCCGCTGCGCCATGGATCGCGCACGCTCCACAGCTTCGACGAGCTGACTCTCGTCGTAGGCCGGCAGCATGCCGATGCCGCCGCCACCGGCCGCAGGTTTGACCAGCACGGGAAAACCAATTCGCCTTGCCGCGGCGGCGACAATGTCTGTGTCCGCCGGTAGCACGTCCGATCCGCTGCCCACAGGCATGCCGTACTTGACGGCAATGTCGCGGGCGCGCGTCTTGTGTCCCATTGCCTCGATCCAACGCGGCGCCGGCCCGATGAAACGCGTGCCCGCGGATTCGACGCGGGTCGCAAATGCCGAGTTCTCCGAGAGAAACCCGTAGCCTGGATGCATCGCGTCCGCGCGTGAGCGCCTGAAGATCTCGATCAGGGTTTCCTGATTGAGGTAGCTCTCGCGAGCGGGTGCCGGGCCAATCGCGTAAGTTTCACCGGCGAGCTCGAGATAGGGCGCACCGGCGTCGGCCTCTGAATACACAGCAACCGAATGGACGCGCATGGCATTGAGCGCGCGCAGAACCCGGGCGGCGACAGCACCGCGATTGGCGACGACGACTCTATCGAACATCTGCATTCCTCAGTACGTGGTCGGCCAGGTGCGCATCAGGTGCTCGCCGACACCGTTGCTAAGACGCGATTGATGCACCTCCAGCATGCGGATCAGGTAGTTGCGCGTCTCGCTCGGCAGGACAACCGATTGCACCGCGTAGATCGATGCAATGTCCCAGACGCTATTGCCGCGCGCCATTTCGGCAACGGCTTCCTCGTAGCCGGGGTCTCCAGGATTGAGTCCGTGTACGATGCTGGCGGCGAAATTCGGATCCATGAAACTGATTTCAGCCGTGGGCCAGGCCGAAAACTCGTCGGAGTTGCGCCCCCCGCCCATGTTGAGATAGGCCTGGCCGTAGCTCTTGCGCAGAACGATCGTCAGCTTGGGCACCGTCACCAGCGACAGCGCACCCATGAAATTCACAATCTTGCCCGGTGCGCGTTTGCGCTCCGCATCGAGACCGATGATAAATCCGGGCGTATCCACGAACATGATGATCGGAATATTGAAGGAGTCGCACATGACGGTAAGGCTGGTGGCTTTGTCGCATCCATCCGCGTCCAGCGCCCCGCCCTTGAACAAAGGATTGTTGGCGATGATGCCGACGCTGCGGCCATTGATCCTCGCGAGAGCGGTCACCGCCACCTTGCCGAAGCGCGGCTTGAGTTCGAAGTAGCTGTCGCGATCGACGATGGTCTTGATAATTTTGCGCACGTCGTATACCTGGGTACGCTTGGGCGGCAGCAGGTTCACTATATCGGCCATGGCCTCGCCCGAGCCTGCCGGCACCGCAAGCACGGGCGGCGCCTCATTGCAATGAGCCGGCATATAGGAGAGAAACTTCTTGATCGCGTCGAGCGCCTCTTCGTCAGTATCGACCACCTGATCGATCAGCCCAGTCACTTCGCTATGCAGTTTCCAGCCCCCGATTTCCTCCGGGTCCACTTTTTCCCTGATGGCGAGCGACACGAGCTGCGGGCTTGATACGGCCATGATTGCGCCCTTGCGCATCACGCTGAAATCCGAATAGCCGGTGTACCAGGTCGAGGAGCCGTAACACAGCCCCAACACCGCGCCGGCCCAAGGCGTTTCGCGCATGCGCCGGTACTGCGTGGGATCGTTGCCCAACATGGTGCCCATGCCGCGCGAACCCATGGTATCGGGCATGCGCGCCCCTGAAGATTCACCCAGAAACACTATCGGCAGACCACGCTGGCTCGCAACCCGTTTCATCTGCCCAATCTTCCTGCCGTTGGTGGCGCTGCTGGAGGCGCCCTTGACAGTAAAATCATTGGAAACGACCGCAACCTCGCGACCGTCGATGCGCGCGTAGCCCGCCACTTTCCCGTCAGCAGGCGTTTTTTCGCGTTCATGCTCATACACTGCCGAAGTCCCGAACAAACCGGATTCCATGAAGCTGCCCTGGTCGACCAAGTAGGAAATGCGCGCGCGCGCATCAAGCACGCCGGCGGCGCGCCGCTTCTCCAGTTTCTCCGAGCCACCCATCGCAATGGCTTTTGCGCGCCGCTGCTCGAATTCCGCCAAAAGTTCCTCAAAAGCCATCATGTCGTCCTTGTCGGTCACGTTGCAGTTCAAGCGCGGCGATTTGTTGCAACAAATCGCCGGCGCAAAGCACCGGGTAATTTGTGCACGCAGGAATCTTCATCACGATGTGCCGGATCGCGCATCGATGGACTCAGCAGCCTGCTCCGGCAGCTCGCGGCCGCTGAAAATAACGCCGGCGGATTCGAGTTTGTCCAGCTCCTCTGCCGCAAATCCCGCAATTTCAGCAAGCACCCGGCGCGTATCCTGGCCAACGCGCCTGCCGGCGTGGCGAATGCGGCCGGGCGTCCCGGACATTCGCGGCACCGGTGCTGCCATCGCCACCGCGCCCAGGTCGTCGTCGGGCGCGTCGACGAGCATTTCGCGCGCGCGGTACTGGGGGTCGCCGAAAATGTCAGCCATGGTAAAAATGCGCGTTGCCGGCACGCCGGCGGAATGCAATATCTGTTCCAGGTCCGCGAGATCATGGCTTTCGGTCCAGCGAGCGATAATGTCGTCGATCTCCACGTCGTGACGCGAACGTTCGACCGGATCACGAAAGCGCGGGTCATCAAACAATTCGGGCTGACCCATGGTTTCGGTCAAACGCCTGAACACGGCATCACCCATCGCCGTAACGTGAATGAACTGCCGATCGCGGGTCACATACAGGTTGTTCGGCGTGCTATTTGGCAGGCGTGAGCCCGCGCGCACGGCGATGTGCCCGAGCTTTTCATACGCGGGAATGTGCGGCTCCATGAAACTGAAGGCGCATTCGTAGAGCGCGCTATCGATACACTGCCCTTTGCCGGTTTTGCCACGTGCAAGCAAGGCCATGACGCCGCCGAACGCAGCATATAAGCCAGTGATGTAATCCGTGAGCGATACCGCCAAGCGACTCGGGGGACGGTCCGCATCGCCGGTGATGTAGCGCAGGCCGCTGACAGCTTCGCCGATCACCCCGTAGCCGGCGCGCTGACTATACGGCCCGGTCTGCCCGAAACCGCTGATGCGAACCATGACCAGAGCGGGATTGATCTTTGCCAGATCCGCGTATCCCAAACCCCATTTTTCCAAGCCGCCCGGGCGAAAATTTTCTACGACGAGGTCGCACTTGGCGGCAACATTTCTTATGATTTCCTGACCTTCGCTTCTGCGCAAATCCACGCAGATCAGCGACTTGTTCCTGAAAATGCTCGCCGCGTACAGAGACTTGCCATGGAAACGCATTCCCATAGTGCGCACCGCGTCTCCCTCGAACGGCTCCACCTTGATTACCTCCGCGCCGAAGTCCGCCAGCAAGCGGCCGCAAAACGGCCCGGCGACGGTAGACCCCATTTCAAGCACGCGGTACCCCGCCAGAGGGCCGCAAGGTAGATTGCCGCCGGTGCCTTCCTGCGTAGGTTCACAAGGGTAAATTTCCGATTGGTGCATGCTCGCGTCCGCCGGGGAGGTTCGTTATTGCGCTAAAGCACGAAACTTTGATAACGCTTGAGGTAATCCTTGCCGCTGCGCATGTTCACGCGTCGCAAGCGCTCGGCTTCATCCGCGTCGCCGCGGCGCATCGCCGCGAGGACTGCCCGATGCTCGGAGAGTCCGTGTTGCGCGCGGCCCGGCAGAATAATGATGCGGCGGATTATGGCCTGGGTCTTTTCGTAAATGCTGTCCAGCATCCCGGCCAGTATTGGATTGGCGGCTGCCTCGATCAAGCGCCTGCGGAACATGCCGTATCCGGCCAAAAACGATTCGTAGTCGTTTTGTTTCACAAACTCACCCATGGGTCCTTCAAACATGTCGACCATGTCCTGCCAGGATTCGGGCGAGGTATTCAAGCTGGCCAGCCGTGCACACAATCCCTCCAGCACTTCACGCAGGTCGTAAATCTCGAACACCTGCGACAAATCGAGGCGAACCACTACTGCACCGCGGTTTGGAATGCGTTCGATCAAGCCGCGCTGTTCCAACGCACACAAGGATTCGCGCACGAGCGCGCGTGGGACGCCAAATTCCTTTGAAAGCTCCTGTTCCCGCAACTTGCTTCCGGGAGCGATCTCTTGTCTCGCGATGCGCTCGCGCAACACTTTCTGGAGATCAATCCCGCGTTTACCGCGCGCGCCGCCCTTGGTTTTGAGGCCACGCTCAACCAACGCTATTTTTGTCAGCTGTTTTGGCATCACACCCTCGGTCCAGTTGTTGACCACCGACTTATCGGGAAATACTTACAGCTCGACAATAAAAGTAGTCAACACTTTTGTCAACATTTTATTTTTCACACCTCTCCTATATTTGTCTTTACTTGACCTATGGATATTATTCTCGTTTCCATGCACTATTGCTCCAATGAAGTTTATCTATGATTTGCTGATATTTTATAAGCTGTTATAGCCTACTCGCTTTCTAATAATGGCGTTTAGCCACCGATATAGCCCAGATAATATGTAAACATTATTGTCTACATATTGTTTCAACTTGCGTTCTACGCGTGCACCCGGCGCGAACACTTGAGCTTGGCGGTACACGGCCCACGGCTGGAGGAGATACCTGAATTGAACACGCCAAGGATGGGGCTCGGCCCCTGGAAACCTGCATTTTTCACCTGGCTTCCGATCCTCGGCACAGCTGCCGCCACGGCGCCGCGAGCACCCACCGCCGCCGGTGGAAGCAAGCTGCTTGGATCTGCCTTTGCCATACGTGTATGACAATCGCACTTGCGCGGAATGGCCATTCAAATTGATCCCCTCCAAACAAGCCCGCGCTTTGACGGAGGCTTGCCATTACCCTGCCTGCCTGCGATGCGCTAGAGTGCACGGTGCGATTGAATCAGAGCAAGAAGGACCACAGTGGCAAGACTAAGAGACAGCATCCCCGACAGGCCGGCGAACAAGGACATCCGCCAGCTCGCGCGCATCCTCGGTTTTCTCGCGCCCTACCGCAGGCAGGTCGCGATCGCGATGGTGGCGCTGGTGGTCGCCGCCGGCTGCGTGCTGGTGCTGGGGCAGGGGCTGCGACGCGTCATCGACCGCGGGTTTGCGAGCGGTGATGCGGCGCTGCTCGATGGCGCACTGGTCGCGCTGCTCGCCGTGATCGTGGTCATGGCGATCGCCACCTACACGCGCTTTTATTTCGTCTCCTGGATCGGCGAGCGCGTTTCGGCCGACATACGCCGCGCCGTGTTCGGCCATCTGCTCGATCTGTCGCCGGGCTTTTTCGAGGTCACGCGCACGGGCGAGGTGATCTCGCGCCTGACCAACGACACTTCGCTGCTCGAAGTGGTGATCGGCTCGAGCGCCTCGTTCGCCCTGCGCAATACCCTGATCATGGCGGGCAGCCTGGTCATGCTGATGGTCACCAGCCCCAAGCTCACCGCGCTGGTGCTCGCCGGCGTGCCGCTGGTGATCGCGCCTATCCTGCTCTACGGGCGGCGCGTGCGCGCGTTGTCGCGCGCGAGCCAGGCGCGCGTGGCCGACGTCAGCGTGTATATCGACGAGGCGCTGCACGAAATCCGCACGGTGCAGTCCTACGGCCATGAGAACGAGGACCGCGCGCGCTTCGGCGAGCGCGTCGAGCAGGCGTTTGCGACCGCGGCCGAGCGCATCCGCCAGCGCGCGCTGCTGATCGCGCTGGTGATGCTGCTCGCCTTCGGCGCGGTCGGCGTAATCCTGTGGATAGGCGGCCACGACGTGCTCGAGGGGCGCATCAGCGCGGGGCAGTTGTCGGCTTTCGTGTTCTATGCCGTGTTGGTTGCGGGCGCTTTCGGCGCCGTGTCAGAGGTGATCGGCGATCTGCAACGCGCCGCCGGCGCGACCGAGCGTTTGATGGAACTGCTTGCGACGCAGCCGCAGATCCGCGCGCCGCTGAGCCCGCAGCCCCTGCCGCAACCGCATCCGGATCGAAAAATCGGCGAGGTGCGCTTCGACCAGGTCGGCTTTCACTACCCCTCGCGCCCGGACGCGCCGGCTCTGGCCGATTTCTCGCTCGAAGTGAAACCGGGCGAAACCGTGGCGCTGGTCGGTCCCTCCGGCGCCGGCAAGTCCACCGTGCTGCAATTGTTGTTGCGCTACTACGACGCAGACTACGGCAGCATCAGTCTGGATGGGGTGGAAGTACGCTGCGCCGATCCGCGCGAGCTGCGCGCGCGCCTCGCGCTGGTGCCGCAGGACCCGGTGATATTCGCCGCCTCGGTGCGCGAAAACGTGCGCTACGGCCGGCCCGCTGCCAGCGACGCCGAAGTGGAGCAGGCCTGCGCCGCGGCCTATGCGAGCGAATTCATCGAGCGCCTGCCCGAGGCGATGGACACGTTTCTCGGCGAGCGCGGCGTGCGCCTCTCCGGCGGCCAGCGCCAGCGCCTGTCGATCGCGCGCGCGCTGCTTGCGGATCGCGCCGTGCTGCTGCTGGACGAAGCGACCAGTTCGCTCGATGCCGCGAGCGAGCACTATGTGCAGATGGCGCTGGCGCGGCTGATGCAGAATCGCACCACGCTTATCGTTGCGCACCGCCTTGCGACGGTGCAGAACGCCGACCGCATCGTGGTGATGGACGAGGGCCGCATTATCGCCACCGGCACGCACGAGCAGCTGGTGCGCGAGAAAGGTCTGTACGCGCGGCTCGCGGCGCTGCAATTCCTCGGCGCGGCGGAACCGCTGGCGGCGAATCCGTGAAGCGGGTCCTGCTCGGTTTGCTCCTCGCCGCGGCGGGCGCGGCGCATGGCGACGAGGTGTTGCGCGTCGGCTCGAAGCGCTTTACCGAGTCCTACATCCTGGGAGAGGTCATCGCGCAGAGCGTGCCCGGCGGCGCCGAGCACCGACCCGGCCTCGGCAACACCGGCATCGTCTACGCGGCGCTCAAGGCGGGCGCTATCGATATCTATCCGGAATACACCGGCACCATCGCGCGCGAGATCCTCAAGCTCGACGGCGGGTTCACGCTGGAGGACCTCGGGCAGCGGCTTGCGCCGGACGGGCTGGGCGTGGCGGTGCGCCTGGGCTTCAACAATACTTACGCCCTGGCCATGCGCGCGACCGAAGCCGAGCGCCTGTCGGTGCGCACACTGTCCGAACTCGCGCGCCATCCCGAACTGAAGCTGGGCCTGTCACAGGAGTTCATTGCGCGCGCCGACGGCTGGCCGGCTCTGAGGAGCGCGTACGCAATGCGCCACGCGCCCGCGGGCCTCGACCACGGGCTCGCCTACGAGGCGATCGCGGCGGGGCAGGTCGATGTCATGGACATCTATTCCACCGACGCCAAGATCGAGCGCTACGGCGTGCGCGTGCTCGAAGACGACCGCGGCATATTCCCGCGCTACGATGCGGTGCTCATGTACCGGCTGGACCTGCCGCAGCGCCTGCCGCGGGCATGGAAGGCATTGCAGAGCCTGGAAGGCAGAATCAGCGAGCAGCAGATGATCCGCCTCAATGCTGCGGCCGAATTGGAGCATAGGAGTTTTGCCGAAGTGGCGAAGGCCTTTCTCTCCGGCAAAGGTGCGCACGCGGGACCGGGGCGCAGTTTCACAAGCGCGCTGTTCGGCGCGGATTTCTGGCGGCTCACGCGCGAGCACCTGCTGCTGGTATTCGTGTCGCTGGGTGCAGGCATTGCGGTCGCGCTGCCGTTGGGCGTTCTTGCGGCCCGGGTCGATGCCGCCGAGCAGCCGATCTTCGCGGTAATCGGCGTGATTCAAACCATACCCTCGCTCGCGCTGCTCGCCTTCCTGATCCCCTTGCTAGGCAGCATAGGCACCGTGCCGGCATTGCTCGCGCTGTTCCTGTATTCGCTGCTGCCCATAGTGCGTAACACGCATGCGGGCATCGCCGGCGTGGGGCGGGGCATGCGCCAGGCCGCTCTGGCCCTGGGGCTCGCGCCCAGGGATCAGCTGCTGTTGATCGAGCTGCCGCTCGCGGCGCCTGCGATACTCGCCGGCATCAAGACCGCAGCCGTGATCGGCGTCGGCACCGCCACCATCGCCGCGTTCATTGGCGCGGGCGGTTACGGCGAGCGCATCGCGCAGGGCCTGGCGCTGAACGACAATACGACTCTCCTCGCCGGCGCCATTCCCGCGGCGGCACTGGCTCTGATAATCCAGGGCCTGTTCGAATTGATCGAACGCTTCGCTTTTCCGACGCTGCATCGGCGTACATAGGTCCGTTGCCCTTCGCCGCATTCATCATTCCAAATGAAAACAGTCCCCTAAGGTCTGATTGATGTTCGTCTGGACAGCATTGAGTGTCCATGCGCATACCCGCCGATGGCCACCGCCAGTCGTTGCGGAAACAGCGGCTATGCCGCCTCTTCTTCGGCTTCCGTCTTACCGGCTTGCTTCGCCGATTTCTTGGGCTTGGGCTTGTTCGCGTCCGGCTGCTGTCCCGGATGGTGAATGATATCGGTGGGGCAAACCGTGACGCAGATCTCCTCGCAACCCGGGCCATAAGCCAGACAAGCTTTGTGGTCGATAGTGAGAATGCCACCAGCGTCGATGGAAATCGCCTTGGCCGGGCACTTCTTGATACAGGCCTGGCAGCGCACGCAACCCACCGTGCAGGTTTCCTTGACCTGCTTGCCCTTGCCTTTGGCCTGACAGGTCAGCGCAACGCGATAAGCACGCGGATAACTGACCAGGCAGTCCTTCGGGCAGACGTCCAGGCAAAGGCCGCAGCCCGTGCATTTGGTGTAGTCGATCTCGACGATGCCCGATGCGCCGATCTTCATGGCGTCGAAACTGCACACCCGCACGCAGTCGCCCAAGCCCAGGCATCCATACTTGCAGGCCTTGGAGCCGCCAAACGCCAAATTGGCACCGAGGCAGGTGTGGATGCCGTCGTACTCAGCCTGCTCGCGCGCCACCGAGTCTGCGCCGGAACAGCGCAGCATGGCTACGACTTCCTTGATCTCTACCATGGTCTTCTTGGTGATCCGGGAAATGTCGATAGCCACCACTTTGCCACCGGGGGTACAGAGGGAAGGCGACACATTCTCGTCATCGACCACCCGCTCGGCATAGGTCTGGCAGCCGGCAAAGCAGCAGGCGCCGCAGTTGGCGGCCGGCAGGTTCTCGCGCACTTCCTCCACCTGCGGATTGACCGGGACGTGGAACTTGCGCGCCGCACTGGCCAGTGCGATGCCGAAGAACAGGCCGCGCGTCGTGAAGCCGAGGCCGCCCCAGAGCGCGATGTGCAGCAAGTCCATAGCTTATGCCACCTTCAAACCGGAAAAGCCGAGAAAGCTCAATGCGAACAGCCCGGCGATGATGAATGCGATCGGCAATCCCTTGAACACCACAGGCACCGGTGCCATGTT
>CAKKSJ010000002.1 GCA_919902965.1 Burkholderiales bacterium | reverse complement strand
TCGCCACGCCCTGGTCGATCAGGTAATAGGCCTCGTGCAGGATGGCATGCTGCAGCCGGTTGATCAGCAAACCGGGCAGCGCGCGATTCAGGCGCACCAGGCTCCTGCCTGCGGCCTCGAGCAGACGCACCGCCGTGTCCACGGCGGCGGGATCGGTGGCTTTCACCGGCGCGACCTCGACCATAGTATTCACGTCTGCCGGCATGAAGTAATGCATGCCGATAAAGCGCTTGGGGTATTTTAGCGGTTGCGCCAGCGCCTCCAGGTCGATACCGGACGTATTGGATGCGAGTACCGGCGCACCCGCGTAGGTCGATTCGATGGCAGCGTAGCAGGCGAACTTCAGTTCCTTTTCCTCGGGCACCGACTCTATCACCAGCGCGGGCGCTTCCTGCGGCAGCTTATCGAGCAAGGCAACGCGCGGGTCGACGCCAGTGACTATCGCTGCGTTGCGCGTATGGATGGCGCAAGAAATCCCGGCGGCCGCAAAGCTCTTGGCAATGCCACGTCCCATGACGCCGGAACCAAGGACGAGGACTTCAGGTCGATTCATTGTGTTCTCCGTTTATCGCCGGACCGCCGGTCTCAGGCCACTGGCGTCAGCACCGGTCTGCCGGCGAAATGCGCGCGCAGATTGTCGGCGGTGAGCACGCCCATGGCCATGCGCGTCTCGTGCGTCGCGCTGGCCACATGCGGTTGCAGCACCACCTGGTCCATGGCGAACAGCGCTTCGGGCACCTTGGGCTCGGACTCGAACACGTCCAGTCCCGCCGCTCCCAGACTGCCGTCGGAGAGCGCCTGGACCAGCGCCTGCTCATCCACCACCGAGCCGCGGGCGACGTTGATCAGCGTGCCCTCGGGCCCCAGGGCTTGCATCACCTCGGCATTGACGATGTGCCGCGTCGCCGCGCCGCCCGGGCAAATCGCCACCAGCACGTCGCAGTCGCGCGCCATCTCCGTCAAGTCTGCATAGTATTTGTGCGCCACGTCCGCCTGCGGCTTGCGCCCGTGGTAGACGATGCGCATGCCGAAGGCCTCGGCGCGCTTGGCAATGGCCTTGCCGATGCGGCCGTAGCCGAGTATGCCCATGATCTTGCCGCCCATACTGTGCGTAAACGGCAGCGGGCCCTTGAGCCAACTGCCGGCGCGCACGTAGCGGTCGCCGAGGCTGATGCGGCGTATGGTTGCCAGCGTCAGTCCCAGGGCGAGGTCGGCGACGCATTCATTCAGCACTTCCGGCGTGTTGGTCACGATCAATCCGCGCTTGCGCGCGGCTTCCAGATCTACCCCGTCGACGCCGACACCAAAGCAGGAAATTATTTCAAGCTTGGGCAGCGCATCCATCAACTTGGCGTCCGTCTTGTTGGCGTGCATCGCCTGGATGCCGCGTATCCGCGCGCCAACTTCCGCGATCAGCCCGGCAGGATCCTTTGCCTGCCAGAGCTTGTGCACGGTGAACTCTTGCTCCATCAGGGCGAACGCCGGCGCGTAAAACGGCCCCAGGGAGAGGATTTCGACCTCTTTCACGACTTGAACTTGGCGCGGAGTTTTTCGGATTCGCGCGCGAGCAGGCCGACGTCGGAGCCTACCGCGACGAACAGGCAACCCAACTCGAGGTAGCGGCGCGCATCGGCTTCCGCCGGCGCGAGTATCCCGGGCGCCTTGCCCGCCTTGCGGATGCGTTTGATCGCGTCGTCGATCGCCTTTTGCACATCGGGATGCGGGATGTTGCCCAGATGACCCAGGCCCGCGGACAAGTCGGCCGGGCCGATGAACACGCCGTCGACGCCGTCGGTGGCGGCGATCGCATCCAGATTGTCCAGTCCGAGTTGCGTCTCCACCTGCACCAGCACGCACAGTTCTTCTTCGACGCGCTTGAAGTAATCCTTGACCCGGCCGAAGCGCGTCGCGCGCGTGGTACCGGCCACGCCGCGCACGCCGCGCAGCGGATAGCGCGTGTAGGCGACCGCATTGGCGGCTTCCTCGGGCGTCTGCACATAGGGAATCAACAGGGTTTGCACACCGGCGTCGAGAAAGCGCTTGATCAGCACCATGTCGTTCCAGGCCGGACGCACGATGGCCGTAGTCGGGTAGGCCGAGGCCGCCTGCAGTTGGGTGACCACGTTCTCCAGGTCGTTGGGCGAGTGCTCGGTATCGAGCAGCAGCCAGTCGAAGCCTGAGCCCGCGATGACTTCCACGCTGTAGTGCGAGGACAGGCTGGACCACAGCCCGATCTGCGGCTTGCCTGCTTGCATGCCGCGTTTGAATTGATTGACTGGCAGTTCCATGGTTTCTCCGGAAATGAGTTGAGTTGGAGCGCCTGGGGATTTTATGTCAGGCGCCTGATTTAGGGGAGCACGAGGGGATGTTTCCCCTCGGATTGTTGGACGCAATCAGAATTCGCAGCCACGTTGCTTCAGCGTTTCGTCCACCCAGCGGCGGTCGGCCTTGCCGCTGGCAATGGACTTGAGGATCGCGCTTTCCTTGGCCAGCTGCGCCTTGGCCAGCGCCAGCATCTGCTCGGCGTGCGCCAGCGGGACGGCGACCACGCCGTCCTCATCGCCGACGATGATGTCCCCCGGCTGGACCACCATGCCGTCGAGCGCGATCGGCAGGTTGATTTCGCCCGGCCCGTTCTTGTACGGTCCGCGGTGGGTGACGCCGCAGGCATAGACCGGAAAGCGCCGGGCGCCGATCTCGGCCGAATCGCGGATCGCGCCGTAGATCACGAAACCGGCGACGCCGCGCTTTTCTGCGAGGCTGGTCATGATGTCGCCGATGATGGCCTGCGTCACGACGCCGCCGGCATCGACCACGATGACGTCACCCGGCGCGGCGATGTCTATCGCCTTGTGCACCATCAGGTTGTCGCCCGGGGCGACCTTGACGGTCAGTGCCGGGCCGCATAGCTTGCCGCCGCGGTGCATGGGCTGCAGCGCGGAGCCGCCGGCGACCAGGCGGTTCATGTTGTCCGACAGATGCGCGGTCACCATTTTGCCGAGCGCTTTGACGAGTTTCCGGGCCGGACGCGCCGGCATGGGCAGGATGCGAAAACCGATATTGGCCATGAAACAACTCCGAATGAAAATTGATTGATAGTGCGGCGCGAAAAAATTGCCGCGCGCTTTGGCGCAGCCGCTATAGAGGCGAGAACGAGGTCGAGCGCAGGAGGCGGTTTTCCATGCTCTGCATGTAACCCGCTTCGGTGTTCATCTTGAGGTAGGCCTGCCACTGCGGATCCTGCTGCATCGCGTCTCGCTTTTGCTCGCGCTCGGCCTGGTCGGCGTAGGCCCAGAGATGGACTGCCTGGTTGAGAGTTCCGACCTCGGTGGTGGTGAAAACCACCGGCTTGCCGATGTAGCGCAGCTGGATCGGATAAGCGTGTTTTTCGTACATCGCGAGCCAGGCGTTTTGCATGCCGGGCTTGAACGTATAGATGCGCAGGTCGAAAATCATGATGGCTCCTGGGTGCGTGTGACGGGATTCCCGCCGCGATTTACGCGAATGTCGTGCGGGAATTCGCCGGGGATTTGAGATTCCCCGACATGATACCAGCCATCAGGCGGACAGGGGTTCGTCCTGCGCGGCGCGCAGGCCCGCAACACGCGGGTACATCAGCGCGAACCACAGCGGCGGGAACAAGGCGAGCGGCACCATGCCGGCGTAGCCGGCCGGCAGCCTGGGACTGTCATCCGCGCCGCGGCCGCGACAAACGGGATAGAATCAATCGGCATGCAGCGAAAATACCGAACATCCATTTAAAGGAATCCCGCATATGCTTTCCAAAGCCGAGCGCAGCAAAGCCGCCAAGATTCTGCTCAGCGCCGAAGCCGAGCGCAAGCCCGCGCTGCAATTGTCCAAGACTTTCCCCGGCATCACCATCGAGGATGCCTATGCGATTCAGAGCGAGGTGACCAAGTTGAAGGTCGCAGCCGGCCACAAGGTGCGCGGCCACAAAGTGGGACTCACTTCCAAGGCGATGCAGCAGTCCTCCCAGATCGACGAGCCTGATTACGGTCATCTGATGGACTATATGTTCATCGCCGACGGCGCCAAGATTCCGTTCGAACGCTTCATCGTGCCGCGCGTTGAAATCGAACTCGCATTCGTGCTCGGCAAGCCGCTCAAGGGTCCGGGCGTGGAACTGGTGGACGTGCTGCGCGCAACCGAATACGTGGTCCCGGCGATCGAAATCATCGATGCGCGGGTGCAGAACCCGCGCAAGATTTTCGACACCGTTTCCGACAACGGCGCCGCCGCCGGCATTATCATGGGCGGGCGGCCGGTCGGACCCATGGACGTGGATTTGCGCTGGGTCAGCGGGCTGCTGTGCCGGAATTCCGAGATCGAGGAAACCGGCGTGGCTGCGGGCGTGCTCGGCCATCCGGCAATGGGCATCGCCTGGCTGGCCAACAAGCTGGGCAGCTTCGGCAGCTCGCTGGAGCCGGGGCATGTGGTGCTCTCAGGTTCCTTCATCCGTCCGGTGTGGGCGGCAAAAGGCGATACCCTGCGCGCCGATTTCGGCACGCTCGGCGCCATTTCATTCCAGTTTGTCTGAGCGGCCGCGGGTCCGAAGCGCGGTTCTTCCTGGAGGGCCTTGCCTCAGCCGGGCTTGCCGTCCACACGCGGCCGCGTCAGGATCGGCCAGTAAGCGACTGTGAACACGCCGAACGCGGCTGACCACAGCAGGCCCGAGCCGACGATCGCCTCCAGGTAGAGCTGGGGGAAAGCAAGCGGCAGGAAAACGCGCGTCAGTGCGGCGAGTTGAATCACGGCGTAGCAGAAAACTTCCGCGCGCCCCGCCTGCAGCGGCCGTCCGCTATGGCCCAGGGAGGTGCGCGTCATCATGCCCAGCGTCAGGCCGCCGATCGCGCCCACGGTGAGCGCGTGGATGGCAAGGCTGGCCGGCACCAGATCCCAGGCGGCGAGTGCGCGCAAGGCCAGGGCCAGCGCGATCCAGGCATAGGCGCAGTGCAGGATCCATACGAGAGGCGTCCTGAAGGTGCGCCAGGGCCGCCACAGCGCCAGCCGCGCCGCGTGGATCATCGCGGCCGCGGCCGCGAGTGGTCCGATGATCATGGCGGGTGCGACCAAGACATCGGCCGCAAGCAGCAGGAGTACGCTGCCGGGAGCGAGGCGCTCGATCCAGGGGAGGCGCAAACAGAACACGCCGGGAACGCCGTTCATGGTGAACATCGGAATCACCCGCCCGCCCATCACCACCATGATGA
>CAKKSJ010000001.1 GCA_919902965.1 Burkholderiales bacterium | reverse complement strand
GCGTCGAACAATTGCGCCGCGGCCATGGCGCCCAGGGTATAGGTCGGGAAGTAGCCGAACGCGCCGTCGTACCAGTGTATGTCCTGCAAACAGCCCAGGCGGTCGTCGGGCGGAACGACGCCGAGCAGCGCTTTCATTGCCTCGTTCCAGGCGCCGGGCAGGTCGCGCAAGGCAAGGTCGCCGGCAATCAGCGCGCGCTCGAGCCGATAGCGCAGGATGACGTGGGCCGGATAGCTGACTTCGTCCGCTTCGGTGCGGATGAGGCTGCGCGAAACGCGTGTGTACAGGTGGAACAGGTTTTCCGGCTGCCATGCTGCATCACCCTCCCCGACTCCGAAGACCTCGCGCATCAGCGGCGCCGCAAACGACAGGAATTCCCGCGAGCGCGCGGCCTGCATTTCCAGCAGCAGCGACTGGCTTTCGTGCACCACCATGCCGCGCGCGCCGCCCACCGGCTGATGGCGCCAGGCCTGGGGCAGGTGCTGCTCATAGAGCGCATGCCCGGTCTCGTGGATGGTGCCCATGAGCGAACTGCTGAAGTCCGCCTCGCCATAGCGCGTGGTGATGCGTTGATCCCCCGTTGCGCCGCCGGTAAACGGATGCAGGCTCACGTCCAGCCGCCCGTGGTGGAAATCGAAGCCCAGGATCTGCATCAGGCGCAGGCCCAGCTCGCGCTGGCGCTCCACCGGGAACGGGCCGCGCGGCGCGAGGATGGCGGGTGCGCGCGCCTGCCGCGCCAGCACCCGCTCGAGAAAATCCGGCAGAAAGCCGGCGTAATCGTCGAACACCGGATCGATATCGGCGGCGCGCGCGCCCGGCTCGTACGCATCGAGCAGGGCGTCGTAGGCCGAGGTTCCGAATAGCGCCGCCTTGGACTTGCCGGTTTCTATCGTCAGGCGCAGCACCTCTTCCAGGAAGGGCAGCACCAGGGCGTAATCCGCCTTCGGGCGCGCCTCGCGCCAGGCCATCTCGCAGGCCGAGCAGGCGCGCGACATCGCCTCGACCAGCGCCGCATCCACCGCGCTTGCGTGGATCCATACGCGGCGCATTTCGCGCACATTGGCGCGCTCCCAATCCGCGAGCGCCTCGCCCCCGGCCGCGTCCAGCAGTTCGCCTACTGCGGCATCGGTGATCAATTCGTGGCAGACGACATCCAGCGTCGCGAGCTGTTCGGCCCGGCCTTCGGCCCCGCCCGCCGGCATCATCACCGAGCGGTCCCAGTGCAAGATGCCCTGCGCGTCGCGCAGACGCCCGAGGCGCGCGAAACGCTGTTCGAGTTGTTTGTAGCAGGACGACAACATCAGTGTTGAGAGGTCCGGCCTAGGTGAACCACGCTGGCGCACTCGGCGTCAGACTCACTTCAACACCCTCACATTCAGTCCGCCCACGCGCTTGAATCCACTGTCCCCGCTCAGGAACATGTGATCCGCGCCTAGTTGCAGACAACTGGCCGCTTGCAGGGCATCCGGCGTCCTGAGGCCGCGCTTGGCCCGGATTACCGCTGCCAGCTCGACGACATCTCTTGTCAGCTCCAACCATGCCAGATCGGGCCGGGCGAAAAACGCATCGTACAAAGCCAGGGTCGCGCCATCGTTGGCCTTCATCGGCCCCACCCTGCATTTCAGCCATGTCAGTCTGCTTACTGCAGCGCCCAGATCGGGATATTTCTTTGCGACTGCCGCCAGTTCCTTGCGTACTTTGCCGGCAAACGGCTCCCGTCCCTCGATCAGGTAGATCAAGGCGCTGGCGTCGAAGAAAGCGATCACCAGTCGCACCCGGCCTTGAGATCAGCGTCGATCCTGGCTTTGCTGCGCTTGCCGGCAGCAGGCTGCGACAACAGCCATTGCATGGCGGTCACTCCGCTCGGCGCTGCCGCCTTGCCCTGCGCCAGCCGCTGATAATCGCCCTCGGATAACACCACTGCCGCGGGCCGGTTACGTTTGACGATGTGCACCGGGCCGCGGCGCAGGCCCTCCTCTATCGCGGCCATGCCGCGGCGTTTGAGTTCGGCAACGGTAAGCGTGTTCATGGCTGGTTCCTTTAAGTACTGATTACGGTACTGATTCTAAGTTTATTTGTACTCAATTGCCAGTCCGTTTCAGACCTGCGGGAACCCGGCCGGGGCGCTGCCTGAATGCAATGAGTCGAAGTTGCGCAGATCCCGGCAGCGCCTGAGCGGCTACGTTATCAGCGCGTCCGAGGAAGCCTTTTTCCGCTTATTTTTTTTGCGCTGCGCCTGGTGGCCACGCGAAGCCTGACAGGCGCGCCAGTTCGGACACAGTAACGATGCCGGTGCTGCGGTCACGGCCTATGATCCAGGTCGGATAGCTCTTGATGTCGTTCAGCGCGCACTCGACGCTGAGCGGGCCATTGCGCCCGCCCGGCGTGCACTCGACGTAAGGCAGCCGGTCGGCGGAGGCCTCGAACAAAGCCTTCTGCTGCTGGCAGGTCGGACACCAGTAGGTGCCATAGAAGCGCGCGCCGGTCTCGCTCAAATGGACTGCGAGCGCTTTCAGTTGCGGCTTTTCGGGCCCCGCCGCGGGGTCGAAAATCCCGCTGTAGTGCAGGGCCAGCACGAACACGACGACCACGGCTGTACCGAGGGGGGTGGGCAGCGCCTTGGTCCAGGCGTGCTCCGGCATGTGCGCGGGCCTGCGCAGCAGCAATAGCACCAACAGCGCGTTTGCCATTCCGAAAGAGGCGAGGCAGTAAGCGCAGACCGCTTCGATGACGAACAAAGAAATTACGGCGAGATACCAGCTCACCCCAGCCCCGACGACGGCGACGAGCAAGGTTGCCCGCCAGGTGCTCGGGCGAGTACGCAAACGCCAGGTCAAGCGTGCGAGCAGGGCGTAGGTCAGCAAGCCCCACAACGCTATCGGTACGCCCAGCAGGCTGGACCAGCGGCTTTGCTGCACCAGCCCGCATTGGGAGTCCGCCCCGCAGAATGCGGGCTGCTCGCCGAACCACGCGCTGAACGTGAGATACAGGGTCAGCGCAACTCCAGCCAAAGCCAGTCCGAAAAGCCAGTTGTCGAGCGGATGCGGACCACGCTCGCGCTGGGCTGTGCCGCGCGTCTTCACCACCCGCGCCTCGGCAGGCGGTGCGGATGCCTGGACCGCGTCCCCAGTTTCCCGTTTGCCGGAGCGGCGGCTTTTTCTCGACATATCCTTATGACGAACCAGCCAGGCGCCAGATTCCCGCCGGTGACGACACCGGGCTGCTGAGGCGCAGTTTGGTCCGTTCCCAATTTACGTTCATGGCATTCTGGCACATTCAGGCGCTATCGCCCTGCCTGCACAGTTCAATATTTGTTGATCTAGCGCAAATACCACGGGGCGAACCAAAGTAAAAACTAATATGAAAGGCCTGTGTGTTTGAGGCTTATTGGATCAATACAGTATGCGGAGAGTGTTATGAGCGACGAACCAGGGCAATCCCTGGGAGAGCAAGCCTACGAGAAGGCGATGAAATACGAACTCGACTACGGCGCCTGCCCGCAATGCGTTCTTGCCGCCGTCCAGGAAACCGTAGGCATCGTTGAAGACCAGACTGTCAAAGCGAGTCACGGACTTTCCGGCGGCGGTGGACTTGTCGGTGAAGGCGTCTGCGGCGCGCTGAGCGGCGGCCTGTTGGCCTTGAGTGCGAAATATGGACGCGATCGCGACAAACTCGACAAAGGCCGCTACATGAACAATTTCCAGAAAGCCAGGGAATTGACCGAGCGCTTCCGACGCGAATTCGGCGGCGTCACCTGCAAGGAACTGCAACAGAAATTCACCGGACAAACCTATGATATGTGGAACGCCGGGGAATACAAGGCATTCGACGACGCGCGCGGCAAGCAGTGCGCCCATGCAACCGGAACTGTGGCCCGGTGGGTTACAGAAATGCTCTGAGCGGAGAGCGCCGGCGCGAAAGCCGACTATAGGAAATCGCCAGCCCACCCTGCCATGGCGCCCGGACCGCACGAATTGTTCGAGTCATCCCGAACTGTGATCCGGTCTTCGCAGTCATCCTAGCCTCGACCAGTTTGCACCAGTATCTGGCGCCGATGGGCAGCAAGGCATCGTTGAAGCCGTGGTTGGAATTATGCAGTTCGCACGGCCCCATGCCCTGATAGGTATCCGTGCGATGATCGCCACGGCCATTGCCGATGCACAGATAAGTGCCGGGCTACGCCAGTTGCGCCCTTACGAATTTGGCCAGATGCGCAGCCAATAAGCTCAGGGACTGCTGCAAGGCGCCGAAGTCTTGCGATTTCTCGTAGGTAGTTTCATCCATATAGAGCTTGCGATTAACTTCGATTTGCAGACTATGACGGTTCTCGGCAGGACGCCCGATGCGCGAGATCAGCGCCACGCCTTTGAACGGATCATTGCGTGCCACGGCATAGCCGCGTCCGATCAGGAATGCTTCGATCGTCTCGACCAGGGCAGGATCGCAGGTGCGCCCATCGTGATCACCGAGAACGAAGTCGGCGAGCGGCTTGTCTGTTTTGATTTCCAGCAGCTCGTATGAATTCACCGGCATCGAGTGCAGGTTCAGATGCCAGATCCCGCCGAATTTCGCATAGGCTGCCTCGATCTGCTGGCTTAGCACGGCATGATAGGGTTGATGAAACCGCCGGATACGATTTTCGACTTCAGCCACCGAGAGTTTGCGATCGTACATGGCTTGCGTTTGCGCAAGCCGCCAGATCAGTCCGATGCCCAGACGCGTCTTCTCGGAAGGACGCAATTCGGCCGGCCAGGGTCCGGCAAGTATATCGGCGTCGATATCGCTGATCTCGCGATTAGGATCGACGTAGGTACGCGGAAAATTGGCCGCCAATAGACAGCCTCCTGCGGCAGGGATCGCCCGCCATAGTTCCTCCACATAGGTGTCTTCGCCCGAGCGCAGGATGGCCGCGGGCAGGCAGCTGCCGAAATCCCGGGGATAGATGACGCCGCTATGGGGCGAGTCGCACACCAGCGGAATCGCATTGTCGGCGGGCTTGGACAGCACAAACGGATCGAAGTCTGAATCGGCGATTCTCATCTAACGCTTCCTTAAAAAATCGGTTCTACGGATTCGGCGATGCGCCTGCATTTACGCGGCATCATTCAAATGGCAAGCGCTCAGGTGCACAGACCGTCCGTTGGTCGCATCGAGTCTGCGTTCCACCGTCTTGAGCAGCGGACGATCCTGGCGGCAGCGCGCCATGACCTGCGGGCAGCGCGGATGAAACGGGCAGCCCGCCGGTGGATCGCTCGGAGAAGGAAGCTCACCCTTGATCGGGTCGAACTGATGCCGCTCCGCGTGCAACGTGGGTAATTCCTTGATCAACGCCTGGGTGTAAGGATGATTGGCCGTCTTGAAGATGGTTTCGGTCGGCGCGATTTCGACTATCCTGCCCAGGTACATGATGGCCACGCGATCCGAGATATGGCTGACCACGCCCAGATTGTGACTGATGAAGAAATAAGTCAGCGCGAACTCCTCACGCAGGTCGGCAAATAAATTCAGGACCTGGGCCTGGATGGACACGTCCAGCGCCGCCACGGCCTCGTCGCAGACGATGACTGACGGCCGCAAAGCCAGGGCGCGTGCGACGCCGACACGCTGGCGCTGTCCGCCCGAAAACTGGTGCGGGTAGCGATAGCGGTATGCCGGATCCAGCCCCACCTTGTGCATCAGCTCGCAAACTTTGGCGTCCTTGGCGGAGCGCGTGATCATGCCATGGGCCAGCGGCGCCTCGCCGATGATGTCGATCACCCGCATGCGCGGGTTAAGCGAGGAAAAAGGATCCTGAAAGATCATTTGCACAGCCAGCTCGTATTCGCGCCGGGCGGCGGCATCGAGCGTCGCGATCGAACGGCCCTTGTACAGGATTTCGCCCCGCGTGGGCTCCAGGATCCCCGCCAGCATGCGCCCCAGCGTCGATTTTCCGCAACCGGACTCGCCGACTATGCCCAGGACCTCGCCGGCGATGATGTCCAGGTCGACGCCGGCCACGGCCTGCACCGGATTGGGTGCGGAGCGCCCTTTGAGCAGACGCCCCAGCCTGTCGACCATGTCCTGCGGCTGCACGAAATGGCGTTCCAGCCCGCGCAGGCTGAAGATCACGTCCTGGGCCGCCGCGCTCATGTCTCTATCCCGCGATTCCAGCAGCTGACGCCGTGTAAAGGCGCCACTTCCTCGAATACCGGCTCCTCGACGCACTGCGCCGTGGCGCGGTAACAGCGTGTCCTGAACGGGCAGCCCTTGGGCATGTTATGCGGCGAGGGCGTAGAACCGGGAATCTGGAACAGTCTTTTTCCGCGCGTGTCGAAGGTCGGAATCGAGGCCATCAAGCCATGCGTATACGCATGTTGCGCCCCGCGTATGATGTCGGCGGTGGGGGCAGTCTCGACAATGCGGCCGGCGTACATCACCGCCAGACGATCGGCCAGACCTGACACTATCGCCAGGTCGTGCGTAATCCAGATCAGCGCCGTCCCCATCTCACGGCAAAGCTTCTGCACTTCGTAAAGAATCTGCCCTTGTATGGTCACGTCCAGCGCGGTCGTGGGTTCGTCGGCGATGATCAGTTTGGGCGAATTCAGCAGGGCGATGGCGATCGCAATGCGCTGGCGCATCCCTCCAGACAAATGGTGAGGATAGACGCTCATGCGTTCTGTCGGAGCGGGAATCCCCACCTTCGTAAGCATATCGATGGAACGCGCGCGCGCCGCCCGCCGCGATACCGACTCATGCGCCTGCACCGTCTCGATCATCTGCGTATCGACGCGCAAGGTGGGATTCAGGGTCATCATCGGATCCTGGAATATCATCGCCATTTCACGGCCGCGCAAGGCGCGATATTCGTTCGCCGACAGGGTCTGCAGGTCGCGGCCATCGAAAAAAAGACGCTCGGCGCGTATCCTGCCGGGTTTGTCGACCAGGTTCAGCAAAGAAAAGCCCGTTATGGTCTTGCCCGAGCCCGACTCGCCTACTAGGCCCAGGATTTCCCCTTGTTTCACCTGCAGGGAGACGCCGTCGACCGCCTTGACCACGCCGCGGCGCGTGTGGAACCAGGTGTGCAGCCCCTGGACATCGAGCAGCCATGGACTGGAAAGGGAAGGCGCGCGCTCTTGCACGGAAAAGCTTCTGCCTAGATCTCGTTGCGCGGATTGAGAATATCGCGCAAATGATCGCCGACCAGGTTTAACGCCACGACCACCAGCGCCAGCGCGATACCCGGAAAGAACGCGATCCAGTAGATGCCCGACATCATGAATTCGAAACCGTTGGATATCAGCATGCCGAGCGAAGGCTCGGTAACGGGTACGCCCACGCCGAGGAAGGACAGCGTGGCTTCGAGCGCAATCGCATGCGCCAGGTCTATGGTGGCGATCACCATCAGCGGTGGAATGCAATTGGGGAAAATGTGGCGCCAGAGTATGCGTTGCCACGACAAGGACATGCAGCGTGCAGCCTGCACGTACTCCTTATTGCGCTCGACGATGGCGGCGCCGCGGGCGGCACGGGCAAAATACGCCCACCGCGTTGCGATCAAGGCGTAGATCACCTTGTCGACGCCTTGGCCCAGCACCGACAGCAGCACCAGGGCCACGAGGATTGCCGGAAACGAAAGCTGAATATCGACGATGCGCATCAGCAGCGCTTCTATGCGGCCGCCGAAATACGCCGAAATCAGGCCCGCCGTCGCCCCGATTGCGAAGGCTGCCGATACCGAGACCAGCCCCACGATGAGGCTGATGCGCAGTCCGTACAGGATCGCGGAATACACGTCGCGCGCCTGTCCGTCGGTACCAAGCCAGTGTGTCATGGCGCCGCTGACCGACCCCGGCGGCAGCTTGGAATACATGATATTGAGCTTGCCAATATCGAACGGATTCTGTGGCGCGATCCAGGGTGCGAAAAACGCCAGGCACAGGCACAGGATGAGCAGGATCAGGCCCAGCACCGCCAGCTTGCTCGCAAAGAACTGTTCGGCGAACAAGCGCAGCATGCTTTCGCGCGTTGCCGGCGCAGGCGCGGATTCGAAGCTGATTTCCGCCGCCGTCATGCGCCCGCCTTCGATTGCACGCGCGGATCCAGGATGGTGTAAATGATATCGACCACCAGATTGAGCAGCGACAGAAACACGGTTGTCAGCATCAGGTACGCGACCACCACCGGCCGGTCGAGCGTAATGATCGAGTCGATCAGCAGTTTCCCCATTCCGGGCCAGGAAAAGACGGATTCCGTTACCACGGCGAACGCAAACACCTGACCGTACTCCAGCCCGGCCACCGTGACGATGGGAATCATAATGTTCTTCAGCAAATGCACTCCCAGCACGCGCGCCTCGGACAAACCCCGCGCGCGCGCGAACTTGATGTAATCCTGGGGCAGACATTCGCGGGTTGCCGCGCGCGTCACACGTATGATCAGGGCGCATTTGGCGACGGCAATCGTGATGACAGGAAGAATCAGGCTGCGCCAGCCAGCCCAGCTAAAAACGCTGAGCTCGATCGGCCCGAACAGCTGGACCGGCCCGCGCCCTCCGGCCGGCGTCCAGTGCAGAAACACGGCAAACACCATGATGAGCATCAGACCTACCCAGAAGTTCGGCAGAGAGAAACCCAGCACCGAGCCCGTCATAATGGAGCGCGCGCTAAAGCCTTCGGGCTTGAGACCTGCATAGATACCGAGCGGCACACCGATCAACACCGCAAACAACATCGCCGCCGTGGCCAATTCCAGCGTCGCCGGCATGCGATCGAGGATCAGGCCGATTGCGGGCTCCCCGGTAAGGAAGCTGTTGCCGAAGTCCAGATGAACAAACACTTTGTTCAGGAAAATGAGGTATTGGTGCCATAAAGGCAGGTCGAGGCCGAGCGACTGGCGTATGAACTCGCGATCGGTGTCGGTCGCCTCGGGGCTGGCGAGCATCAATACGGGGTCGCCGACCACATACAGCGCTGCAAATACCAGTGCCGACATCACCAGGACTACTCCGATGGTCTGGAGCAGTCGACGAACGATGCTGGGAAACACGCGTTCGAACGCTTCTTGATTGGCGACGCCGTCGAACGGCGCTTATTTGGCCAGCGTGATGTCTTGCGCCAGGGTCATTTGATCCGAGCGGCCGCCGTAGCGCACGTCCTTCTTCATGGCCCAGACCGATAGCTCGAACTGCAGGGGCAATATGGCGTAATCCGCCATCGCCATCTCACCCGCCTTCCGCAGCATTTCGTCACGCTTGGCGTCGTCCTGCGTCTTGGACGCATCCAGGACCAGGCGGTCGAGTTCGGGATTGGAATAGAGGAACCAGTTGGTCGTGCCTACTCCCAGCTTGGGATCATGGCTGAGTACCAGCGAGGTCAGCGGATGGGACATTTCGCCAGTGGCGGCTGCCCAGCCCGCCAGATAGGTGCTGAATGCATAGGTGTTGCGCTTTTTGAAGAATACCGGCGGCGCGGTGGTATCGACGTCGGTCTTGACACCGATGTTCGCCCACATGGCTGCCACGGTCTGCGCAATGCGCTGGTCGTTGATATAGCGGCCGTTGGGCGAACCCAGTGTAAGGGTGAAGCCTTTGGGATAGCCGGCGGCGGCCAGCAGTTCCTTGGCTTTGGCCGGATCGGCTGCCGGGGCCGTCGCATATTTCTTGGACGTGCCGAAGGCCGGGTAAGGCAGCAAATTCGCGGCCGGCAGGGCAACGCCGTCCATGATGCGCGCGACGATGGCGTTGCGGTCTATCGCCAGCGACAAGGCTTCGCGCACCCGTTTGTCGCTCAGTGGGTTCTTGCCGTCGGTGCCCGACATGCCGGCTGGCACGTCCTTTCCCTGGTTCAGAGCAATGTAAATCACGCGCACCGAGGGCGTCTTCTGGATATGCAGCTTCGTATCTTTCTCGAGCCTGGCCAGGTCGTCCGTCGGGGGATTTTCTATCACATCGACGTCGCCCGCGAGCAGGGCCGCCACGCGCGCCGCCGGTTTCGAGATCGGCCGGTAAATGACCTTGTCCCAAGCCGGCTTGCCGCCCCAGTAAGACGGGTTGCGCTCGAGCACGATCTCCGCGCCTCGCTTCCATGAGACGAATTTATACGGGCCTGTGCCGATCAGGCCCTCGCCGCGATTCAACTCGATCGTGGTCTTGCCTTCTGGAGCCGGTCCGGATGCGGCGTTCTTGGACATGATCGGCACCACCGCCAGATTGGGCAGCAACACGGGTGACGGGCCCTTGGTGGTGATCTTGAGCGTCAGGGGATCGACCGCCTCGACCTTTTCAATCGACTTCAGATACAGGTTGAACGAAGACGGGCTGTTCGGCACCTTGGGTACGCGGGCATAGGTGAAGACGACGTCGTCAGCAGTGAAAGGCGAGCCATCGGAGAACTTGACGTTGCGGCGCAGTTTGAACAACCACACATTGCCATTGACCGTCCAGGACTCCGCCAGGCAAGGGATCGGCTTGGCCACGGCGTCCGTGCGCACCAGCGGATCGAAGATGGTCTCCGAGAACTGAATATTGGGCGTGAGCGAATGGAATTGCGGGTCCATCGAGCTGGGCTCGGTAGCCAGCGCGATGCTCAAATCGCGCGCTTGCGCCATGCCGGCCGCGCTCAGAACGCTGACAGCAAACGCCGACAGCAGGATTGATTTGCGAATTGACTTCATGGTCCTTGCACCCTTTAAAGAAACAGTAACTATTCGAGTGGCCATTGCAGTGTTGCGCCACCAGCAGGACAGTATTCTACCTCGCAGCTTTCATCGTCGCCGCGAATATCTCCGATCAGCCGCGATAGGACAGAATCAAGCGCAGGATTGACGTGCCGCAATACAACTTCGCGCACTCTCGCGTATCCTCTATATAGCGTTATTTTCGCTTCGCTACGCTCCCCCGGCGGGGGCGATGGGAGCGTGTTAGGTGCTTAATGCGTTGGTCGCGCATGCGCGGATTCGCGAAGGACTGCGGTGAGCAATCGCCTGGTCAACGCAGCCGGCAATTCGCAGCGCAACGCATCGAAGGCTCATGGATACGACATTGCAGACCGCCACCCGGACGATAGACTTCAAGGATGCCGCGCGCGAGCTGCTGCCCGCCGGCGCCAGCTACGACGCCTGTCTGAGCTGCGGGCTGTGCGCTGCAGGCTGCCCTGCCTCCGGCCTGCTAGGCATGGATCCGCGGCGCTTCATCCGCATGGCCATGCTGGGCATGAATGAGGAACTGTCCACCACCGCCTGGATCTGGACCTGCACCCAATGCCAGCGCTGCAAGTACGTCTGCCCGATGAGCATCGACGTCTCGGTGCTGGTGGGCCTGGCCCGGGGCGCCTGGCCGACCGAGAAGAAACCCAAGGGGATCGTGCGCTCCTGCGAAGCGCAAATGCGCTCACCGGGGACCAGCGCGATGGGGCTGCAAGAGCAGGATTTCGCCGAGATCGTCGAGGAGGTGGTGGCTTCGATACGCGCGCAGGACGCTCGCTACGCCCGCCTGGCGGCGCCCATCGACAAGCAGGGGGCGTACTTCTTCGTCAACCAGAACTCGCGCGAGCCGGCCACGGAACCCGAGGAGATGGGGCCATTGTGGAAAATCTTCGACTACGTGGGCGCGGACTGGACTTATTCGTCGAAGGGCTGGGCGGCGGAAAACTTTTGCATGTTCACCGGCGACGACCAGAGCTGGCGCAAGATGGTCGAGCAGCGCGTCGCCGCCGTCAAGCGGCTGGGCTGCAAGGTGTGGCTCAATACCGAGTGCGGCCATTCCTTCTATACCCTGTGGAAGGGTGTGGAGCGCTTCGGACTCGAGGCCGACTTCGAGGCGGACAGCCTGGTGAGCTACTACGCGCGCTGGATCCGCGAGGGCCGCCTGCCGGTCAACGCCGAGTGGAACAAGCAGGGCATCAAGTTCACCGTGCAGGACCCCTGCCAGCTGGTGCGAAAATCTCTAGGCGATACCATGGCCGACGACCTGCGCTACGTCGCGCGCAGGCTCGTGGGCGAGGATAACTTCGTCGACATGGCCCCCAGTCGCAGCGCCAACTACTGCTGCGGCGGCGGTGGCGGTTTCCTGCAGGCTGGCATGAAGGAGGCGCGCTACGCCTACGGCAAGCGCAAGTTCGATCAGATCACGACTACGCAGGCCGACTACGTGCTCACGCCCTGCCACAACTGCCACACACAGATCGACGACCTGGCCCAGCATTTCCACGGCCGCTACCGCGTCGTGCATTTCTGGACCTTGATCTGCCTGTCGCTCGGCATCCTGGGCAAGAACGAGCGCAAGTACCTGGGACCCGATCTGGCAGGGCTGGGGCTCTGAGCATGAGTACGCGACCGACACGCCACGGCCCGGTGTTCGAAACCGAGGTGCTGATCGTCGGTGGCGGCGTGACCGGCACCGGCGTGATGCGCGATCTGGCGCTGCGCGGCATCCATTGCCTGCTCATCGACCGGCGCGATCTCAATGCAGGGGCATCCGGAGGCAACCACGGCCTGCTGCACAGCGGCGGCAGGTACGCAGCGCGCGACCCGGACACGGCCGCGGAATGCCGGCGCGAGGCCGACATCCTCAAGGCGGTCGCGCCCGAATGCATCGATGCCTGCGGCGGCCTGTTCGTCGCGGTCGAGGGCGATGACCCGGAGTTCGCCGCCCGCTTCCCCGAGCACTGCCGCGCGGCCGGCATCGAATGCACCGCCGTCACGCCTGCCGAGGCGCGGGAGTTCGAACCCTGCCTGAGTGAAAAGCTGTACGCCGCGTATGCGGTGCGCGATGCGACCATCGACCCGTTTCGCATCACGCTGGAGAACGTCAACCACGCGCGGCAGCTGACGCAGAGCATGTTTCTTGCGCACACGCAGCTCGAGCGCTTCGTCGTCGATGCCGGCAGCATCCGCAGTGCGATCTGCCAGGATACGCGCAGCGGCGCAATGACTACCATACGCGCGCGCCAGGTGGTCAACGCCGCCGGCGCCTGGGCGATGAAGGTGGCGCGCCTGGCCGGCTGCTCCGGGGTCAAACTGCTCTATTCCAAGGGTACCCTGATCATCGGCAACACGCGCATCGGCCGGCGCGTGATCAACCGCCTGCGCCCGCCTGGTGACGGCGACATTCTGGTGCCCGGGGGCACGGTGTCGCTGCTCGGCACCACCTCGCAGACGTTGGAGAACCTGGACGACATCCATCCCACCGTTAGCGAGGTGGACAGGCTCGTCGCCGAAGGTAGCGTATTGGTGCCGCAGATCGCCCACACGCGCTTCATCCGCGCGTTCTCGGGCGTGCGTCCGCTGCTGCTGGCCGCCGGTGCCGAGGCCGATGGGCGCAAAGCAAGTCGCGGCTTCAGCCTGTTCGACCATGAGTCCGAGGGGCTCAACAACTTTGCAACGGTGACCGGCGGCAAGCTCACCACCTTTCGCTTGATGGCCGAGAAGACCGGCGATCTGGTCGCGCGGCGCCTGGGCAACAAGCAGCTGTGCAAAACTGAAACCACGCCGCTGCCCTCCGGGGATGCCATACGCTGGACCGAGCCGGGGTTCGCAGCCCGCTACTGGGTCGCGCGACGAGCACCGGACGACCTGATCCTGTGTGAATGCGAAATGGTGCCGGCATCGGCGATCGACGCCATCGTCGAGAATGCACCGGGTGCGCAAGCGCAGATGAGCCTCAACGCCATCGCAGTGCGCAGCCGTGTGGGCAAAGGCAGCTGTCAGGGTGCGTTCTGCAGCCTGCGGGTGAGCTCCTACCTGTACGACCGGCAGGTGTACGACTCGCCGCTGGGATTGCGCAACACGCGCGACTTCGTCGCCCAGCGTTTCAAAGGCGTCGCGCCGGTGGCCTGGGGCGAGCAGCTGCCGCAACTGGAGCTGGCCGAGGCCTTGCACTGCGCGCTGCTCGGCCTGGACCAGTTGGCCGACGACGACATGCAGACCCCGCCCGGCGGCGCGCAGGACCTATGATCAAAAGACCGCGTCGCCATCAGGCGGAGCTGTTGGTGATCGGCTCCGGGCTTGCCGGCATGGCGGCAAGCCTGTTCGCGCTGGAGCGCGGTGTCAGCGTGGCGCAAGTGGGCAACAGCGGGGTGATTGCGTTTACCACCGGTTACCTGGACCTGCTTGGCCACGACGGCAGGGGTTTTGTCGACGATCCGTGGCAGGCCTTGCTGCGGCTGCGCGAGGAAGAACCGCGTCACCCCCTGGCGAACATCGCCGCAGACGACATCCGCACCGCGTTCAACTGTTTCACGCGCATGCTCACCGGGATGGGGCTGGGCTATGCCGCGCCCGGAGGGCACAACCTGCTCGCGCTGACACCGGCGGGCACGCTCAAGCCCACGCTCTCGCTGCCGCTCACCATGCAGCCCGCGATCGCGGCGATGGCTGGCGGCCACGACACCCTGGTTCTCGACTTCATCGGCCTGAACGGTTTCAGCGCACGCGAGGTGGTCGCGAATCTGGCGCCGCGTTGGCCAGGTCTACGGGCGCAACGCATCGGCTTTCCGGATATGGATAGCGGCGCCGAGGTGTACGCAGAGGTGCTGTCCCGCGCCCTGGAAGTGCCCGCCACGCGTCTACGCCTGGCCGAACGCATAGCGCCGCTGCTAGGCAGCGCGCAGGCGCTGGGCCTGCCGGCGATTCTCGGCGTGCACCGGCCGGATCATGTGCATCGCGAGCTGCAGTCCCTGCTGGGTGTGCCCGTGTTCGAGATTCCCACCATGCCCCCCGCGGTGCCTGGCGTGCGCCTGCGCGAACTGTTCGAGACCCAGCTGCCGCAACGCGGCGTCGCGCTCGAACCTCAGCACCGGGTCAAGCGTCTTGAACTCCTCTCGCAGGGCGTCAACGCGCACCTGGAGGATGCTTATGGGGACGTCACCATCGAGGCGGCTGCCGCCGTACTCACGACCGGGCGTTTCACCTCCGGCGGATTGCGGGCCGATCCAAACGGAATCCGCGAGACCTTGCTGAACCTCGCAGTGATCCAACCCGAGTCGCGCGCAGACTGGTACCGCCCGGACTACTTCGATCCGCGCGGCCACGCCATCAACCGCTCGGGTGTAACCGTCGATGAACAATGGCGCCCGCTGGATGCCGCGGGCAAGCCCGCCCACCCGCGCCTGTTCGCCGCCGGTAGCCTGCTCGCGCACCAGGACTGGATGCGGCAACGTTGCGGCGCCGGCGTCGCCATCGCGACTGCATACAAGGCGGTGGATGCCGCAGTGCAGGCCGCGCGGAGCAGCCAGGCGCAGCGAAACCGGACCCAATAATAGCGCGCAGCCCACATTTCGCCAGCGCGAATCAGCGCGCATCGCCTGCTCAAGGCCGCGTCCAAAAGCATCGATCAACAGCCGCTGCCACGGCCGGCACTACGATCAATCAAAATTGTGTATATTCCCATGCTCGCAGACCCGGCGCGGGATGCAGGGCGTCAGCCAACGGAAATCAAGGCCTGCATCAAACGACGACAATACGACCACAGGAGGAAGCCATGACTGCACGCAGAGCTTTTATATTGGCCACGGTGACGCTGGCAATGACAGCGGTTTTCAGCGGCCCCGCCGCCGCGCAAAACACCATCAAGATCGGTGAGTTGAACAGCTACAAGAACTTCCCCGCGTTCCTCGAGCCTTACAAGAAGGGCTGGGAACTGGCGTTGGAGGAGATCAACAAGTCCGGCGGCGTCCTCGGCAAGAAAGTGGAGGTGATATCGCGCGACGACAACGGCAACCCCGGCGACGCCGTGCGCGTAGCCGAGGAACTGCTGTCGCG